>DASYQG010000358.1:0-13299 GCA_036005825.1 Chitinophagaceae bacterium
GAAAGTAGTATCACCATATGGATCCAGGTATTTTAACAATCGAAAAGGCTTATCATAAATAATATCCCCATTGGAAATAATGAATTCTTCAGACATTATTTTCTTAGCGTTTCCGTTCTCGTCTTCTATTTGAACTGTCCACCCCATACTTTAAATATCAGTTGTCAATTATAATCCATACTTATCTATCAAATAGATCAAGGCTGCCATATTAACTGCGCCAAGCTCTAACTCACGTTTATTTACATTTTCAAACACATCATTCCTTGCATGATGGTAATCGAAATATCGTTGTGAGTCGGGACCTAATTCTGCCACAGGAGTTTTAAAGGTTCTATTCAGCGGACCAATATCTGCCCCGCCACCTCCATTTGTGATTTCATAAACGCCGTAAGGATATAAAAGCGGGACCCAGCTTTGTATTTTTTTTAATTGTTCGGGACTACCCCCAAAAGAAAATCCGCGAGGAGAAAAACCACCGGCATCGCTTTCAAGAGCAAATATATGTTTTTCATTTTTTGCTTTGGCTTCTTCAGCATATTTGTTACCGCCGCGTAAACCGTTCTCTTCATTAGCAAAAAGAACAAACCGGATCGTTCTTTTTGGTTTATAACCCGTCGCTTTAAATGCACGGAGTATTTCGATCGTTTGCACACAACCGGCTCCGTCATCATGTGCTCCTTCTGCAGGATCCCATGAATCCAGGTGACCGCCAATAGTTATTATTTCATCTGGAAATTCTGAACCAATCATCTCACCGATCACATTATGCCCTATCGTATCAGGTAAAAAATGTGCATTCGTTTTAATAGTAAGACTAATGATCTTCTTATTTTGAATTTGTTCACTTAACCAATCGGCATCTTTTAATCCAACTGCCAATGCGGGAATTTTAGCTAAAGTTGTATCATAACGCAATGCGCCGGTGTGAGGATTATTATCCGTACTATGCGTCATACTTCTTACGATCACCGCCGCTGCGCCATATTTTGCTGCACGACTTGCGCCACCACCCCGATAACCCACCGCATCACCATATGATCGAAAAGTTTGTACAAATGTTGGGTTGAATTTATAATTATAAAAAACGATCATCCCTTTTACTGAATCTTTTTTTCTTTCCAGCTCTTCAAAAGAATTTACTAAAACAACTTTCGTAGTCAGTGCTTTATTTTTTGTTCCCTCGGAATTGCCTAATGCTAAAACATCTAAAGACTTCATAAGTTTTGGATTACCGCCATAATAGCAAGTCACTTCATCTTTTCCGCCTCTTACCCAGTGCGGCACCATACATTCCTGTAGCCATGCCTTATCAGCACCGCTTTCTTTCATTACTCCTACACCCCATTTTTCTGCTTTTACCATTTGAGATGAACCACTTAATCTTCCACCAATTTGTTTGGTTAAAAAATGGAGATTATCATACGCCTTTCCATTGATAAGAATCTCGTCAGAGATCTTTTTTATCATCAATGAATCTTCGTTCTGCGAAAAGCTGTTTACAGTAAATAAAAATGCAATAGCACTAAATAAGATGTTCTTCATGTGTTGTGTTTTGTGTATCAAATGTATCAAAAGGATTTTCCGGAGGCTGAAAATAAAGAATGCCTGGTTTTGTAACAAATTAATGATATAAGCGGCAAGAGCAAATAAAATTTAAGTATTTACCTTCGGGGACTATGACGATCACTAAAACCATGAGAATAGGAATTGTTTGCTATCCCACATTCGGAGGATCTGGAGTATTAGCAACTGAATTAGGAAAAGCACTGGCACAGAAGGGTCACCAGGTGCATTTCATAACTTATCAGCAACCAGTAAGACTGGGCTCGTTTACCCCAAATATTTTTTACCACGAAGTACATGTTCCTACATATCCCTTATTTGATTACCCGCCCTATGAAACTGCTCTTGCCAGCACCATGGTGGATGTTATAAAAAACAATAACCTTGATCTGCTTCATGTGCATTATGCCATACCGCATGCATCTGCCGCATACATGGCAAAACAAATATTAAAAAAAGAAGGAAAGAATATTCCTGTTATTACAACTTTGCACGGGACAGATATAACTCTTGTTGGAAGAGATAAAACCTATGCCCCGGTTGTAACTTTCTCTATTAATGAAAGTGATGCCATTACTGCTGTGTCAGATAATCTTCGTGATGAAACGTATAAACATTTCAAAATTCAAAAAGATATTGACGTGATCAAGAATTTTGTAGATGTAAGTCGTTTTAACCGCAAGCCGATCGATGCATTTAAAAAGATGATCGCTCCAAATAATGAAAGAGTATTAATGCATGCATCAAATTTCAGAAAGCTAAAACGCATACCCGATGTGATAAAAATTTTTAAAGAGGTAAATGACAAAATACCCAGCCGGCTAATGCTTGTTGGCGATGGCCCTGAGCGACCTGCCGCAGAAGATCTTTGCCGGGAATTGAATCTTTGTGATGAAATACGGTTTGTAGGTAAGCAGGAACAGATGGAAGACATTTTAGCAATAGCAGACCTGTTTTTATTACCATCGGAATATGAAAGTTTTGGTTTGGCAGCATTGGAGGCGATGGCAGCTGGTGTCCCTATCGTGACAACAAATGCCGGTGGCCTGAGCGAAATAAATATTCCCGGAGAAACAGGGTATATGGGTGATGTTGGCGATGTAAAAGCAATGGGACAACAAGCCATAAAAATTTTACGTGACGATCAAGTGCTGAAAAAATTTAAAGAAAGAGCGGCAGCACATGCACAGGAATATGATATCAGCAAGATCATTCCTCTTTATGAGAATCTTTATGAGAGATTTCTTTAAAGCAAAAAGTCATCCAATAAGCAGATGACTTTTATATGTTGACAACGGCAAGGAGAATTATTTATGCAACCACTGTTCAGGATTGAGGTTTTTATTTTCAATCAGCAAAAGAAATTCAAGTTTTCCTGTTGAGCCGTCTTCTTCATCTGCAGCTACTTTTCCAAGTAGTTGGCCTGTTTTGACACTAGCTCCCTTCGAAACACTAATAGATGAAAGGTTGCTATACACTGTAAAATATTTTCCATGACGGATCATTACAGTTTTTGTATCGCCAATATTAAAAACACTGAATACTTCTCCATCAAAAACTGATTTTACACTATTGCCTGGTTGTGGTGTACAAATGGTAATGCCTGGATTTTCGCCCTTCAATTTTGTATCTCCTACTTGATAAAGGCCAAAATGAATACAAACTGTTCCCTGGTCAACAGGCCACGGAAGTTTCATCCTGTTGTTCTCAAATCCCGAATTTAGTTTAAGATCTGCTTCTGAATTAAAAACAACTGTTGATTTTCCAATATTAGGCTTTGTATTTACGGCGTTATTATTTGCATCACCTGGGTTTGTAATCACAGGATTGGGGTTTTCTTCCGCGGCTTTCTTTTTTCTTGCAGCAATTTCTCTGTTTATGACAGCTGTAATTGAATTTTGTAGTTGTTTGTCTTTTTTCTTTTTCTCAGTCAATTGTTTTTCCAAATCTTTTTGCTGTGATTTCAGTTGGGTTAGAACAACATCTTTTTCTTTCTTCTGGCCTTCTAAATTTTTGGCTTGTACGGTCTGGTTTTGCAGTGCATCATCTTTTTGTTTCTTTTTGCTTAACTGGTCTTGTTTTCTTTTTGCAATTAATGCCTGCGTTTCTTTAATAGTATTCACCTGTTGTTCACGATAAGCACGGTAGCTTTTAAGATAAGTGATACGTTTGACCGCATCATTAAAACTACTTGCAGAAAAAATGAAATTCAGGAAATCATAATTACTCCTGTTCTTATATGCATACACTACACTGCGTGAATATTGAGCCCTTAACGTGTCTAATAATTTTGAAAGACGATAGATCTCCACATTACTCAGGTAAATATCATCATCGATCATGCGAAGTTCTTTGCTGATATTGCTGATATATTTATTCTGCAATTTTATTTTCCTGTCAATGAGATTGTATTGCCCGACAATTTGTTTGGTTTTACCTTTTAGTTTATCATACTCACCCTGGATTTCTTTGATCTCCTTTTGTATCTCTTGTCTTTCTTTTTCCAGCTGAGCCTTATCTTCCGTTTGGGCAAAAAGAAAACAGGAAGAAAAAACAAAGGCGAAAATGAGATAGATTCTTTTTTTCATGGTTACCTGCTGTTTTGTGGTAAATCAATAAAGGGTTGGGATCAATTTAAAACGACAAGCTGCAAATTAAATTTTATTTACAATTTCTTTTTATAGTTTTTGGGTACCGAAAACGGATAACTTAACGTTTCATTAAAAGCATATTGCTTGAAATTAAGCTTTACATCAAGTTTATTTTTCTCCGTAACAGAGATAGTACGGTTAGTTGAAAATTTAACTCCTTTACCAGTTTCATATTCAGAGTAAGTAAGAAAACAGGTTCTGTTTCTTAATATATCAACATCATCAAGCTTACTGTGCAACACAAGATGATCATTGTTATTCATTGAGATCAGGTGCCTGAACCATTGTCCCTCGCTTAATAATGAAATTTTATTCCCTTCCGTGGAATAAGAAACAATATTCGTATCAAGAAAAACGGGGTTGCCAATGATCAGTTCCTGCACTGTGCGCAGATCAAGTGGCAATGCAGCAACTTCTGTTAAATATTCTAACGATCGTACCTGGTATTCCTTATCCAGTTTATTTAAAATGCGTACTGAATCCTTATCAATTAATACCCGCATACCTTCTATTCCCAATGCTCCATTTACTGATATCCAAATGAGGCTGTCTTTTTTCATCCTGATAAAAACATTCACATCATATTTTTTTCCATCACTGCCCTCATAATCTGTATTGATCTTAGCAGAAAAAGTTTCAAACTCGATCCTGTTAGCAAGAAGTTGATAATAATTATCTTTTATAAACTTGATGGAATCCTGGTGCGGGTCGGTTGTTGGTTTCACCACTTCTACTGTATCTTTTTTTACCGCGATAGCCGATTGAATTTTACGGGTGGACCGGCATGATGATACCAGCAATGCGCCTATAATTAATATTAGAATAAACCTGATCATTTTTATTGTTTTCCTGTATGACCAAAACCACCTGCGGCCCTTTCAGTTTTATTTAAAAACTCCACTTCCTCAAACTCGGCTCTCTCTGTTCTCTGAATTATCATTTGCGCTATCCTGTCGCCATGATTAATAACCTGCTCTTCTGAAGAAAGATTGATCAATACGATCTTAATTTCTCCACGATAGTCCGAATCTATTGTACCGGGTGAATTCAGACAGGTGATCCCTTGTTTAATAGCCAGGCCGCTTCTTGGCCTTACTTGAATTTCGTAACCATTAGGTATTTCAACAAACAATCCTGTTGGTATCAAAGTTCTTTCAAGTGGTTGAAGCGTTACCGGTAGGTCTAATGATGCCCGTATATCCATTCCTGACGATCCTTTTGTTGCATACTGAGGCAAAGGATTCGCAGATGTATTAACGATCTTTATTTTGATTGGCGGCATTCCGGCAAAGTTAAAGTTTCAAAGGGATAAAGAGGGCTCTATGCTACGAATAACTAGTTAAACTTTTTGAAGCAATACTGTAGCATACGCCATAATGCCTTTTCCTTTTCCAATAAATCCCATCTCCTCGGTTGTTGTTGCTTTTATTGAAACATCATTTTCTGAAACATCGGTTGCTCCTGCAATTACCTTTTGCATTTCTGACGTGTATTGTTTCAACTTCGGTACTTCTAAACAAATTGTGCTGTCAATATTTACAACTGAATATCCTTTTTGCTTAACCAACTCCATTGTTCGTTGCAATAATATGATGCTCTGAATATTTTTAAATTCTCCAGAAGTATTAGGAAAATGAACACCAATATCACCTAATGCGATTGCGCCAAGCAAAGCATCACAAATAGCATGAAGCAGTACATCAGCATCACTATGTCCCAAAGCTCCTTTTTTAAAAGGAATATTCACTCCGCCGATCCATAGTTCTCTTCCTTTTTGTAATTGGTGAAAATCAACCCCGCTTCCAATTCGATAAGACATGTAATTCTTTATTTATTCAAATATAAAAAAAGACGTCTCGCTTAAGGCGAGACGTCACTATAATTATTTATAATTCTTAGTTACCAGTTGTTGTAGCTCCTGAACCATCGAAATTAAAATGTAAAGAGAACCGCAATGTATTTGATAAAGGATTGCGATCAACACCACTTCCTGAAGGGAGCAGGTATGAGAAATCAAGGCCAAAGCTTTGATACTTTATACCAACACCCATTGTAAAATACCGGCGGTTTCCTTTTGTTTTATCTTCATAGAAATAACCAGTTCGCAACGCAAACTGATCATTATACCAGTACTCAGCACCAATTGATAACTGGAATTCTTTAATTTCTTCACTGAATCCGCCAGGAGCATCGGCAAATGAGCTGAACCAACTGCTCATAACACCTTTACTGCGATATTCAGTAAGTTGCTGTTGTGTAGCTGGATCAGCAGGTGGCGTTGGAACCATAAGTTTATTCAGATCAACACCAAAGGTTAATGAATTAGCAGAGTTAAAAACTCTTTTATAAGTAGTACCTAATCCTAAGTTCGCAGGGATGTAATCCTTTTGATCAGCATTATCAGTATAAGAAATCTTTGAACCAAGGTTGCTCATAACTGCACCAAATGCCCAGCCTTGTCCCAGGTCATTATGTCCATCGTAATAATAAGCAATATCACCGGCAACCGCACTTGCTGCTTTATAATTATTACCAGCAGCAGGTCCCTGAGCTAGGTTTGAATAAATATATTTTAAACCAACACCGATACCATTCCTGTCATTAAGCTTCCGTGAATAACCAACATCAATTCCGAATTCACGAGGGCGGAAAGTATTGAGATCATTACCCAGGTTATCAGTAAACTGAATATTTCCAAGGCTGAAATAACGTAATGAACCGGATATAGCTTGTTGGTCATCGAATTTATAAAATCCTGCTACTGATGCAAGATAAACGTCACTAAGAATATCTTTTAGCCATGGTGTATATGATAAAGAAATACCACCTTTATTTGTATTATAAGGAACTTTTGCAAGATTCCAGAAAGATGAATTAGCATCTGGAGACGCGGCAATTGCGAGTTCACCCATACCAGCAGCACGAGCATCTGGAGAAATGCGTAAGAAAGGAACGGCAGTGGTCACGACGTTTATGGGATCGACACTCTGAGCCTTGGTGGATTGGGTAATTCCAACAAGGATGAGGATTGCAGCAGTCAGCTTAAATGCAGTTGGTCTCATTAGTAACAGTTTAGGTTATTTGTAAATATAGAGGAATTTTAAAAATTACAGTTCTAAAATATTTATTTTTTGTTCAGTTATCGGTCTTAAAAGATCACTAGTTTTTCAGTGACTGTCTGTGGTTTAGAACCAGGACAAAAAACTTTGAGGCGATACACATATACTCCTCGTCCGATCTTATCTCCAAAATCATCTTTGCCATCCCAATCCACTTCAGAAGAACGATTTCCAGATGTGTTTATTGTTTTTTCGATCGTTTTTACTACCCTTCCGGTGAGCGAAAATATATGAATCTGAACAAACAGATCCTGGCCCGGTTTATTATGCTCAAACCAGAATTGTGTTTTGGTTGTAAAGGGGTTAGGATAATTAAGAACATGGTCGATCACCAGCTCTTGATCATTCACTACCGAAAAATCAAGTATAAACTCTGAAGAGTTATTAAGCACATCCCATGCTTTTATTTTTAGTGAATGAATACCGGGTTCTAATTCGGGCAATTGGAAGCGGGCATAGCCCTGTCCATATTTATCAAGATCCGCTTCGTAATAATTATTCAAATTAAATAGTTGATCGCTGCTATTATCCAGCATTGCTGTGATGTCATGCCCGATGCCTGTACCCGAAGTGTTGATACCGGATGAGTCGGCGAGCTTTAAGATCAGTATCGGTCCTTGATTAACGATACTACCATTCACAAATTTTTCATCATTTAACCATGCTTTTATTTCTGGACCATCTTGATCGTTGTCAACTACAGTTGTTGATCCGCCGATAATAAATCCGTTAAAAAAATCGCTTCCATCTTTTATTCCGTCTTCAGCATAGTAACTTATTTTTCCCTGGCCAAATTGATAGTTGATGTCTTTAGGAACTTTAAAAGAAAAACTGAATTTACCAGTAGTAACAGTAGCTTTCCCTTTAAACAAAACATTTGATTGCTGTTGAAACGATGTTTGTTGACTGCCTGGATCATTTGCTTTTGTAATGATGGTTTGTGGTTTATCAAATATTATCGGATAAAGAGTACCATTTAAAGTTGAAAGCGGCGCACCATTATTATCGGTTACTTCACCTTCGATTACCACTTTTTCTCCCGCAGATAAAGTATCGGTTTTCAACAAAGGATCGAACGAATTTAGTTTTGTGGTTTTTATCTTGAATTGCGGAAATGCAAGCGTCAAAGCCGGGTCGCCAAGCAATGTAAACTTCCGGTTGTTAATCAGGTCGCCTGAATTTTGATAAGTGTAATTTTTAGCCGCCATTACAGCTTCGCCGAGACTTCTGTATTTACCGTTTGCATCCGGTTGCATGGCAAATTGCATATAGTTATTATTCATGATACGGTTGCTAAATGAAAACACAAGTCGTGTTGTTGTCATCATTGCAATGCCTCCGGTCTTTGGTCTTAGTAAAATATTTTCGCCGAGTGAATTGGTGAATGGATTATCATAAGGTGCAAAATCGCAAGTGGCAGTAACAAACAATGGAAGCCGGTTAGTATTGCTCCATCCATTTATCATTGGCTGATCAAGTATAACTTCTTCCGCAAGTCTTGCAGAACCACCGTGACCAATGAAATTAAAAACCAATGTGCCGTTGGCGATTTGATTGTTGATCGTTTCATTCACAGTTGGATACCTGCTGCCCGCAGAGCCGCTTTCCTGTTGAAATGCATCCAAATAAATTTTCTGGATATTGAAAATTGGATTTGCAGATACAGTGCTAGTTATTAATTCTGCATCCTGCAAATGCAGATTATTATCTTCATCATCTGCGATAAATGAAACATTATTTCGCCATGCGCCAAAACTTTCTTTGCTATAGTAACTAATTACTTTATCGACATAATTTTTTGCCTCTTCTGCATTTTTAGCTGGTATTCTTCCAATGCCAATGTCAAGAAGATTTGTTACTAATCCTGAATTGATATCTTCATTGTCATCTAAAAATCCAAAGAAATCATCGCTGGTGTACGTGCTTAGAGGATCAAGAAAAATTTTACTTTGATACGCCGGAATCAGGTTTGTATTATTTGCGATCCTGTTTTTATAATCAAATGAAGCATCCCCAAAAAGCAACAAATATTTTGGGCGATTCGTTGAGTTACTACCAGCTTTATCAAAATACATTTTTGCAAAATCACGAATAGCAACCGGGTCTTGCATGCCAGAAGAAAATTCATTAAATATTTTATCGGCTGTAACAACTGTCACCTTCAAGTTTCTTTGCCTGTGAAAAGAAGCCAATCGTTCTGCTTGCGAAAGCAATAAACCATTCGTGACAATTAAATAATCTGTTTGCTGTGAATTGTGCAGATCCTGGTTTTGTATGCGGCCAGCATTTCCCGGAATCAATGCATTTTTTGGATTAAAAACAATGTATTCTCTCAATCGTACTGCATCGTTAACAAACCGAAATTCATTTACCGAAAAATTTCCCTGCATTCTAACAATTGAAAAAGGATCAGTAACATCCCAAACCTGTGTGTTGCTTGTGGCATTGCTTATTACAAACTCGCAAATATTATTTCCAACACTGTTCCAGTCGCGAAAAAGCAATTGGCCACTATTATTCAAAACAAGGTTTCTTCTTGCATGGATCTCAAAAAAATTCAACCAGCCCTGTGAATTAAAACCACCGGGCACATAGGTATAGCTGATCTGTAATGATTCCTGGGCTAACAAAACATCTGATTGCTGTTGAACTTGTTGAGCAAACAGATCATATAACCCGGCTCCTGTAGATGGAACATTGAACTGTTGCACCAATTGATTATTGATGCGAACATCAAAACGACTTGGAACATTTATAGACCTGGCTACACAATTTGAGATCAGTGTAGATGGAGAACTTGTAATGACATTTGGCACACTGATAGAAAAAGATCTTGAAAGTATTTTTCCAGGGGCATCAGCGAACTCTTCACCGAGCCACTCTTTTCCGCTTGATAAAAGGTTTATTGTATCAAGCTCATGAAAAATTCTTTCATTGAATGAATTAACAGATAATGTTGGCGGCGTATTTACCTGTAATGAAGTAATTCTGTTTCCAATACCTCCAATGGTAATGAAGTAATAGGCAGAATCTGAATAAAGATTTTTTTGATGAATAAATCTTTTATTCAATGAATCCTTTAGCCACCTGTCAGGTCCTGCTCCATAAAATAGAAAATAATCGCTTCCGTTAAATACACCATCCCCCCCGTCTACCATCATGATCGCATTTTCGCCAAGGTCATCAACAGGCATCTCTGCATTTGCTTCGCTAAGCATATTGCCGCCGTTTCCAAAAAGTCTTATTGAGCCCGTTGAAATGTTTGAAGTATTAAATCCCAATGTTGCCAAAAAAGGAACATCTATTTTATAAATACCGCTTTCTTTTATGGCAACTTTACTCCAAGCTCCTGATGACAAAACTGAATTTGTTTTATACCCTCTCTGAGCATTAACATTAGTTGCAAAAAAGCATATTAACGATAAGGTTATAACTGTAAATCTCCTCATAGTTTCCTTATAAATTCCGGGGGCTTTAACGAGCTCCTAAAAAGTATTTCTGCTTAATAAAATCATTATAATCTGCCTATATTCGCAGACGCGGTAGATAAAATCTTATCAAGGTGCAATATTTTATCCCAACCGGCGTTAAATTTATTCCAATTCAAAGGTTTATACAAAAAACTATGAAAGTGAAAAACTTAATTATCCTTTTATCCTGCGCCGTTCTGATAGCTTCATGTAAAGGCAAAGGGCTATTTGGCAAAGAAAAGAAACATGACAAGTCGGAAGTAACCGGCTGGAATTACAACGACAAAAATATGGGTGGATACCAGGTATCCAAAGAAAAAGAACAGGCTACCGGCCCTGGTCTTGTGTTTGTGCCCGGAGGTACCTTCACAATGGGTCAAACTGATGAGGATGTGATAGGTGATTTTAATAATATCCCCCGTCGTCAAACAGTTCCTTCGTTTTATATTGATAAAACTGAGGTAGCTAACGTTCACTACCGTGAATATCTTTATTGGCTTGCTCGTGTTTTTGACCCTGCAAATGATCCTACTTATCAAAAGATTCTTGATGCCGCTTTGCCCGACACACTTGTTTGGCGCAGTGAATTAGCATACAATGAACCGTTGGTTGAATATTATTTGCGTCATCCAAGTTTCAACAACTACCCGGTTGTGGGTGTTAGTTGGAAGCAGGCTTATGACTTTTGTTTGTGGAGAAGCGATCGTGTAAATGAAGGCCAACTTGTCGATAAAGGACTTGCGGCAAAACAAGGTCTGCAGGCGCAACAAGGCGAAGATAATTTCACAACTAAATCGTACCTCTTAGGGTTTTATGCTCCTCAACCTGGAAAACAAGGTAAGAAAAGCAGTTTAAAAACAGCACAAGGTACACCGCGTACACAAGTCACAATGGAAGATGGTATCCTTCAACCTGATTATCGTTTACCTACAGAAGCTGAGTGGGAGTATGCAGCGTTGGGTTATATCGCACAAAACCCAAGACCAAGCACTAAAGAAGGCAAACGTGGTGAAGAGTTAACGATGAACAAACAAATTTATCCATGGAGCCATAACCCCAATGGTATGCGTGATACACGTCATGGTAGCTGGCAAGGGATGATGCTTGCAAACTTTAAAAGAGGTAACGGTGACTATGCAGGTGTTGCCGGTGGTTTAAATGACGATGCGATCTATACAGCTGATGTAAAAGCATTTTATCCAAATGGATTTGGTTTATATAATATGGCAGGTAACGTAAGTGAGTGGGTAGCCGATGTATACAGACCTCTTACATTACTCGATGCTGATGATGTTGCACCTTATCGTGGTAACAAATATCAAAAAATGCTTGTTGCGGATTCAACATCAGCCGACCCTACTACCCGTTTTGCAAGAGATAGCATGGGTAGAGTAAAATATACTGATGTAACTGATAAGGAAAGCATGATGCGCAGAAACTATCAACGTGGTAATGTTATCAACTTTATTGATGGTGACTCTTTATCACAATCAAATTATGGTTATGGTCTCACTACTCTTGTAAGTGATAAATCAAGAGTGTATAAAGGTGGTAGCTGGGCTGATTATGCTTACTGGCTTAGCCCGGGTACTCGTCGCTTTATGGAAGAAGATCAATCAAGCGCTACAATTGGTTTCCGTTGTGCTATGAGCCGTATGGGTAGTACAGAAGGTAATAAAAGAAAAACAGGTAACTGGTGGAAGAGCAAACGTCAAAAACGCTAAGCTTTTCATTTCATAATATTAAAAGCCCCGTCATCATTGGCGGGGTTTTTAATTTAGCCTTTACATTTGCTTATAATGAACGCAGCGCTTTATAAAATTTACCAGCAACATCCATCAGTACAAACAGATACCAGGAAATTAAAAGCCGGAGATATTTTTTTTGCATTGAAGGGACCAAACTTCAATGGCAACTCATTTGCTAAACAAGCAATTGATAGCGGTGCAGCTTGTGTTGTTATTGAAGAAAAAGAATATGAAATAGAAGGAAAAACTTTTTTAGTACCCGATGTATTAATAGCCTTGCAAGAATTAGCTCTGCATCATCGGAAGCAATTCAATATTCCTTTTATTGCAATTACCGGAAGCAATGGAAAGACGACAACCAAGGAATTGATCCATGCAGTTCTTTCTTCTTCATTCAAGACTTATACAACAGAAGGCAATCTTAATAATCATATTGGTATTCCGCTAACGATCTTAAAAATTAAACCCGACGCAGAAATGGCTGTGATCGAAATGGGTGCTAATCATCTGAAAGAAATTGCCCGTTATTGCCAGATCGCTTTGCCGACACACGGCCTGATCACAAATTGCGGGAAAGCGCACCTGGAGGGATTCGGTAGTGAAGAAGGGGTTAGGAGAGGTAAAGGTGAATTGTTTGATTATCTGCGCACCCTTACACATGGTTTTGCTTTTGTAATGTGGGATTATGATTATCTCCGCGAAATGAGCAAGGGGATCAGCGGCATCATAAAATATGGAACAAAGG
>DASYQG010000359.1:0-2098 GCA_036005825.1 Chitinophagaceae bacterium
ATTGATCAGTGAATAATAAGCTGTAGTGATAACACGACCGGATGGGTGACGATTGACCGTACCAAAACTTCCCACCTGCTGAAGAAACACATCATCTAATCCTGTTCTTTGTCTTAATACACGATAAGGTGCACTGTTAAGGTCTTCATCCACTTTTACCAGGTCTCCAAGCAATGACCATTTGCCTGCAAACTCTTCAAGGTCGGATTTGATCAGCAATACTCTCAATTCTTTTTTCTCAAAACCAAAAATGACGCAGTCGACCGATATCGCTATTTTAAAATAATCAATATGACTGATCTTTTCAGCTTCGGCGGTCTTCAATTTTTTAAGTGCTTCAGCAGTCATAATAACATTTGATGGTAGCTATTGGTATAATATTATCTTTTTCGTTTGAACGCTGTTCTTTACGACAATGCGAAGTAAATAAATTCCCGGTGAAAAACTTTTTCTTTCGCTTTTATCAAGCGAAATTTTATGCACGCCTTTTGACAGCACGCCCAAAGAATTTTCAAAAACCTTTTGCCCTGATTCGTTGTACAATTGCATAGAAGCAACTCCCAGTTCCTCATTTTCAATTTCCAAAATACCATTTTCAATTAACGGGTTCGGGTAAACATTTACTTTGAAAGTAATTGGCTGATTATTGATATTGTTAACAGGTGTTGTTACAACATTGGTAACATTACGATTAAGATAAAGATGAAATTCCCCGGGTTGCAGGCTTATAGTTTGTGGAGTACCAGTTGCAGTAAATGTATTTCCATTCAGATAATCATACCATGTACCTGCATTTTGAAATGTGACAGTACCTGTTGTGGAATTCACATCAAAATTCCCGACGATACAAACATTAGATGTGTCTGTTGTAATCTGCAACCATTTGAATACCCCGGCAAGGTTTTGTGTTACACGATCAGATAAAAATCCATTTTTATATAAAGGATGAAAACGAAGTTTTAATAAAGCCGAATATATGTCATACAATCTTTGACGACTGATGTTTTGCATATAATCCCAGTGGATCGGTTTTGGATCAAGACGACAACTATTATTGATCGTTCCATTTGTACAATAATTAATACTGTAATCGTAACCAAGCTCACCAAATTCCCAGATCATCTTTGGTCCGGGTATCATGGTGAAAAATGATGCACACATTTCCATTCGTTTTAAAGCGGTGTAAAGATCTTTAGTATTATAAGTACCTGAGGCATTTCCAAATTGCAAATTTTTATACATCATTCTTTCTTCGTCATGACTTTCCATATAAGTTACCAAATGTGGTTGTGTCCAATTTCTCACTTTAAAAATTCCATATTCAAAATTTGATGTCGGTACCCAACCCATTGCTGCTTCCTGGAAATTATAATTTGAGTTTCCCCAAAGCATCATACCATAATTTGAAAGTTCGATCTCTTCAGTATTATCACAAAAATGCTCCAATATACAATAGCTGCCGGGAGATTTCACCTGCATTGTATCATAATATCTTTTCCAGATAGCTACCCGGTCTGCATGGTAGGCGGCGATACAAGCTTCATTGGTAGTACTACCCCCACACTGTGTGTTTTGGGTAAACCCTTTTGAAAGATCCCAACGGAAACCATCCAGTTTATATTCTGTAAGCCAATTCTCTACCACACGGCTGGTGAAATAACGGGTAGCTAAGCTCTCATGGTTAAAATCATTAAACACATTATAAGGATGAGTTGCCGTTACATTAAACCATGGATTATTTGCTGCGGGTTGATTAGTAGCAGCGTTCCAATATAATGCAGCTAATGGACATTGACCTGTTGCATGATTCAATGCGATATCCATGATCACAGCAATCCCTTTTGAGTGACATGAATCAACGAATTCTTTTAAAGCGTTCTTTGTTCCATAATACTTATCAGGTGCAAGAAAGAAATCAGGATTATAACCCCAGCTACTGTTTCCTTCAAATTCATTGAATGGCATTATCTCAATTGCATTTATTCCCATTCGCTTAAAATAACTCAACGTATCTTTTAATGTTTTCCAATCATGCGCCTGTAAAAAATCTCTTAAGAGTAATTCATAAATAATTAAACCACGTTTATCCGGTCTTGAA
>DASYQG010000360.1:0-3208 GCA_036005825.1 Chitinophagaceae bacterium
CCGAACCCATCTGCTTTATTAGGGTCCTTGTCCTTCCATTCCAAACCTCCATTGTTTGACCAAATAGCAGTAGTAGGACTTGATGATCTTGCGATTTCTGCAACTACTCCCTGGTTTTTTAATTCTCGCGATAGAACATCATACCGTTGAAGCAGGTCAGGCGATTTTATTTTTATTGTTAATAATCCATCCCTGCTATAACCGACAGGGCGATCTTTTGCATGTTGTAGCTGACGGTAAACAACTATAGTCCCGATAATAAGTACAACCGAAACGGTGAATTGCAACACAACCAAAACCCTCCTTGGCAACGATGCAAAACGTCCGGCCCGGAAAGTTCCCTTCAATACTTTTACCGGGTTAAAAGAAGACAGATAAAATGCAGGATAACTTCCTGAGATCAGGCTGGTAATTACAATAAAAGCTGCACTGATTATCCAGAAAACCTGGTTTGACCATATCATCGTCATTTGCTTGTCAGATATCTTATTGAACAAAGGCAATGATAGAGCTACAAGTATTGTCGAAAGAATGAACGATATAAAAACGATGACAAAAGATTCGCACAAAAATTGTCTTATCAATTGACTGCGCAAAGATCCGACGGCCTTGCGTATGCCTACTTCTTTTGCCCGTTTCTCGCTACGTGCAGTGCTTAAGTTCATGAAGTTGATGCAGGCCAAAAACAGTACAAAGGCTCCGATAATTCCAAACATCCATACATATTGAATTCGACCGCCAATATTTATACCATCCTTCCACTGAGGGTACAAATGCCATCGGCTCATAGGATTTAAAAAAACTTCACGATTAAATTTTTTGTATTCCTCATCGGTTACATTATGCTCGGCATTTTTAATGATAGCATTTACCCCATCAAATGTGACATTTGGCTGTAATTGAACGTACATGAGAAAAGAACTATTACCCCAGTTATCTTTTGCCTCCTGCATCCATTTATTATACGACAGGTTCAGATCCCATGAAGAAATGAATTTCACGTTTTTGAAATCGGAAGTATAAGGCAGATCACTATAAACACCAGTCACTTTTACATCCATTTGGTTATCTATCCGCATCATTTTATTAGTAGGGTCTTCATCGCCAAAAAGCGCTTTCGCAGCAGTAAATGAAAGTATGATCGAGTGAGGGTCCTTCAGACCGCTCCAGTTACCTCTTTGCATTTGTAAGGACAACATTTCCGGCGCGCCTTCCTGCATGAACCTTCCAACCTGGGAAATCTTTTTATCATCGACAGATAAAATATGTTCTTCATCCCAGCGGGACATGACAATATTTTTAAAAGGAGATTCATATTTATTACGCAATTCGAACTCCAAAGGACGTGGCAATGCAGAAGAGGTAAAACGTTGACCATTGAAATTACCTTTCATCATTACTTGCGCAATCCTGTTATAATTCTGATGGGACTTATTAAATGAAAGCTCATCATAGATCCACAACCCAATAAGAATAGCCACTGCCATGCCTACCGCAAGTCCGCCAATGTTAATAGCAGAATAACCTTTGCTTTTAATAAGATTTCGCCAGGCGATTATGAAATAATTTTTGATCATGACATGTACGTTTAATTTATTCAGTTCTTAAACTTTTTACCGGGTTAGCAATTGCGGCTCTAATTGCCTGGAAACTCACTGTTATTAATGCTATTAAGATCGCTGCTGCGCCGGCTATGAGAAATGCGGTCCAGCCAATATTTATTCTGAATGCAAAATCTTCCAGCCATTTATGAATTCCCCAGTATGCTAATGGAACCGCGATGACAATTGCAATGCAAACTAAAATCATAAAATCCTTTGCCAACATCGAAACAAGATTCGCTACAGATGCGCCGAGTATTTTTCGTATCCCTATTTCTTTCACCCGTTGCTGTGCGGCAAATGTTATTAATCCCCAAAGGCCAAGACAGGATATCAGCATCGCTAATACCGAGAATATTTTGAAAAGACTGAATAATCTCATTTCAGATTTATACAATGCATCCAGTTTCTGATCTAAAAAATAATATTCAAATATTCCATTAGTAAATACTTTCTTATAGCTGGTATTTAGCTGGTTGATCACCCCGGGTATATCTGCGCCTGCTTGTATTTTGACTCCCACCCTGTCTGCGAAAGGAATATATTGAGTGATCAAAGTAGGTTTGATCGCTTCGTGTAAAGAGGCAATATTAAAATCAGACACCACTCCTGTTATCTCTGCATGCCACCCCATCAACCCTGTCCAGAATCTTTTACCTAGTGCTTCTTCATTTGAAGCAAATCCAAGTTCCTTTACTAATGTTTCATTAACCACTGATTTGGGGAAACGCAAATCTTCCGGTATTGATCTTGATACGGCGCTGGTATCTGCAATTGTAAAGAATCTGCCTGCCTTTAAATGCAATCCGTACACCTGGCAAAACTTATCATCGGTCATAATAGTGGTTACGGACTTCATATTCGGATCCTCACGACCTACAAGGCTCATCCTTGTCCCCCAATGCCCTCCTCCGCTGGGAGGGCTTGATGAAAAGGACCAATCTTTTACACCAGGAATAGTTTTTAATTCCGTAGCAAATAATTCTTTTTTTTCAATGCTACTTTGCTCAGGTATCTGCATCATTACAATATTGTCCTTATCAAAACCAAGATTTTTGTGACGCATATAATTCATTTGCTTGCCGATAAGCAATAAACCGATAAGTAAACAAATTGAAATACTGAATTGTGTTATTACCAATCCTTTTCTTAATAAAGGTGTTCCCTGGTTAGCATTTACAGAACCTGACTTTAAAACAGATGCTGGTTGAAATCTCGTAATGATCCATGCAGGATAGATGCCAGCCAGTAATGCGGTAAGGAAAATACCTGCCAATAACGACATTATTATACCCGGAGAATTCCAAATATCAAAAGTGATCTGCTTACCCGTAAGATCATTTATATATGGTAATGCAAGCTTAGAAATAAAAATGCTTAGTACGGCAGCAAATAAAACCAGGATCAATGCTTCAGTAAGAAATTGTCTTATTAACTGAAAGCGTCCAGCACCAATTGATTTGCGAACGCCAACTTCTTTTGCACGGGTAAGTGACTGTGCAGTGGAAAGGTTGATAAAATTTATACAAGCCAATATCAACACTGCAAAACCAACGGCTCCAAAAAACCACAGCCATTGTGTATTGATCGCTTTGACCCATTCACCG
>DASYQG010000361.1:0-7744 GCA_036005825.1 Chitinophagaceae bacterium
CCATTAGAATATTTGAAAATCGTTTGGGCCATAATTAAAATTAATACTTTCTTTCTTCTATAGAATCTAGAATATTGCAATAACTGATATAGCGATCCATATTTATTTCTTCTTCTTCCAAAGCTTTCTTTACAGCACAACCCGGTTCATTTATGTGAAGGCAATTATTGAACTGACAATCATTGATCAGGATCCTCATCTCAGGAAAATAATGAGATAGTTCCTGCTTCGAAATATCAACTAACCCAAATTCCCTCATACCTGGCGTATCAATTATTTTTCCACCAAAAGGAAGGTCAAACATTTCTGCAAAAGTTGTTGTGTGTAGTCCTTTACCACTCCATCCGCTTACATCTTGTGTTTTAAGCTCTAACTGCGGGCAAATAATATTTATGAACGAAGATTTGCCAACTCCACTATGTCCACTCAACAAGGAAATTTTATTCTTTAGCAGATCCTGCACCGTGTCAATTCCCATTCCTTTTTCAACACTTACAAGAAAAGGTTTATACCCTATTTCTTCATACATCTGTTTCCATTCAAAAAATTTTTCATCTTCCTTTTTTCTATGCAGGTCAGCTTTATTAAAAACAATTGCGGCCGGCACATGATACATTTCACAAGCAACCAAAAAACGATCAATAAACCCTTGAGAAGTTCTTGGCTCCTTTAATGTAGCAAAAAGTACAGACTGATCAAGGTTGGCTGCAATAATATGATGCTGGTATTTATGTCGGGGCGATTGCCTGTTCACATAATTTCTGCGTGGAAGGATCTCATTAATGATAGCTGTATTCTCGATCTCATTTTCCAGTTCAATCTCCACCTCATCACCTACAGCTATGGGGTTGGTAGAAGTGATCTCGTCAATTTTAAAGATCCCTTTTATCCGTGCATTATAAGTTCTCCCGGCCTGATTTTTGACCGTGTACCAGCTGCCCGTGGATTTGTAAACAAGTGCCTTCATCAAACCTCGATTATCAGAATTATTTAAAGTTTCGGGGGAAAGATAGCAACAAAATGACTGTTGTGTAAAATTTATGAAGGTTGGAAGCGTTATTTACAGGTACTATTTTCTAGGCTTTTAAAGCCAAAAAATTTTGACTATTTTCAAAACAAATTCTGAACTATGAATAAACTTATCCTTTTTACAGTCTTTTGTTTTACAACATTAGTTTTTACCAATTGTGATAAAAACGATAACCCGCCACCTTCAAACACGGATTATATCACAAAGTCTTCATGGAAATTCAGTAGTGCCAAAGCAGGTGGAACTGATGTTACCGCACAAGTCCCTGCATGTTTCAAAGACAACACAATTCTTTTTGTGGCAAATGGTACAGGAACAATAAACGAAGGAACCAATGTATGTTCGCCGGCTTCACCATCGAGCTTTACATGGGTGTTTCAAAATAATGGCACTGAAATAAACATGTCTACTCCGCTTGTTAGTGGCGGTTCAGGTGTATTTACAATTGTATTATTAAATGATGTGAACCTGGTGGTATCTCAAAACATGACCATTGCGCCATATCCACCAACTACGGTAGAGCTTACATTTATACATTAAAAATTCAGGAAAGATATTTACCAACAACAGGTAGTCTTCTTCCAACACCAAAGGCTTTGCAGCTGATACGAAGAATCGGGCAAAACTGTTTTCGCTTGTATTCATTGGTGTTCACCAATTTTAAAACTCTGTCAACAAGCGCCGAATCATAACCCTTTGCTTTTATTTCTTTTGGGCCATTACGAAGTTCAATGTATTCATATAAAACCCTGTCAAGCGTATCGTACTCCGGAAGACTATCGCTGTCTTTTTGATTTGGTCTTAATTCAGCTGATGGAGCTTTAGTAATAATATTTGAAGGAATAATTTCTTTTTCACGATTAATATATTTTGCCAACGCATATACCTGCATTTTATAAACATCACCTAATACACTTAATCCACCAGCCATATCGCCATATAAGGTTCCATAACCGGTCGCCAATTCACTTTTATTTGATGTATTCAACAAAATATATCCAAATTTATTTGCAACAGCCATCAATAAATTTCCCCTCGTCCTTGCCTGGATATTTTCTTCTGCAAGTCCAAAGGGTAAGTTTTTATAAACCGGTTTTAATTCTGTGATAAAACTTTCAAAAATATTTTTGATTGGAATAATATTATGCTGGCTGCAGAGATTTATACTTAGCTTTTCCGCATCTTCTACTGAATGAGAGGATGAAAATTGAGATGGCATTAAAAGCACACTTACATTTTCTTTACCTAAAGCATGAACAGCCAATACTTGAGTGACGGCACTGTCAATACCACCACTGGCGCCAAGTATCGCTTTACTAAATCCCATTTTTTTAAAATAATCCCTTATGCCAAGAATTAGTGCATGATAGATCTCATCAATATTTTTATCATTGGTTAAATAGGCAAGAATATCTTCACCTGTTCCAACTTCTTTTGCAGAGTAAAAATATTTTTCTCCAGGAGGATGTTTAACTGACGCATCCTTTTTTACTAATTGGTCCAATTCAAATATTTCAAATTCTTCTTCAAAATATTTCATCTCTCTCACCTTATTCCCGTTAATATCATATACAAGACTGCCACCATCAAAAATAATTTCAGTATGAGAACCGATCGCATTGCAATAAAGCATCGGAAGTTTATATTTTAATGTATGGGCTTTAATAATGCTGTTGCGAACGATATCCTGTGCATAGTTATAAGGAGAAGCCGAAAGATTGATCATTACATCAGGTTTGTAAGGCATCAATTTTTCCATCGGTGTGATGCGGTACAAAGGATTATCCCCCATATTCCAGATGTCTTCACAAATTGTAACTGCTAATTTTTTTCCTTTAAACTCAAGCACTTTCCAATCATAAGCCGGTTCAAAATATCGGTACTCATCAAACACATCATAGTTTGGCAAAAGTGTTTTATGTATTTCCCCTTTTATTTCTTTTTCATAAAGAAGAAAAATGGCATTGAAAAGATCCTTGCCTTCTTTTTGCGGATTGCGGGCCGGTGAGCCGATCAATACGCCAATCGTATCCGCATGTTCTTTTATCCGATCGATCGCTTCATAACATTTATTGATGAAATCAGGGAATTCAAGAAAATCGCCGGGAGCATAGCCACAAACGCATAACTCAGAAAACACAACAAGGTCAGCGCCTTGTTCTTTGGCCTTGTTTATTCCTTCAATGATCTTGCGGGTGTTATCTTCAAAATTGCCAATATGATAGTTCTGTTGCGCTAAGGCGATCTTCATAGTGCAAATTTACGACGTCTGTCATAAAAGAGGTTAAAATTTTCTTTCCTTTATCTTCGTATACAACATTAGATAATTACTATCGTTTATCATCACCATGAAAATAACCACTCCTTTTTTTCTGATCTTAATTTTTTTTCTTGGCTGTACTAATAACGAAGGTCCGGATGTGTCAAAAATAAAAGTTGATATCCCAATTGAAAGATTTGATAAAAACTTTTTTGCTCTTGATACAAATAATATTGCCACCGGCTTAAAAGAACTGATGCAAAGTCACCCGAATTTTTATACTGATTTCATGCAACAAATACTGGGAGTGTCTGGATCTGATACGAATAAGGTTACTCAAGATGTTTCTAAAGTATTTATCCGTGGATATTCATTAATGTATCAAAGTTTAAGTAAACAGTATAGCGATGTTGGTTGGTTACAAAAAGATATTCAAAGGGCTTTTCAATACGTGAAATATTATTTTCCTGAATATAAAACGTCGAAAATTATTTTATTTATGGGCCCGCTCGATGCGCCGGGTGTGGCATTAACAAGGTCAGGTATAGCGATAGGGTTACATCAATTCGGCGGCAAAGATTTTCCGGCTTACCAAAGTATGGAAGCACAACAACTTTTTCCTGCCTATATCTCAAGAAGATTTGAACCCAAATACATCGTGGTAAATTGTATGAAGGCAGTTATCGAAGACATTTATTCAGAAAGAAGCGGAGTCAAGGGATTGGTAGAACAAATGATCGAAAAGGGAAAGCAATGGTGGCTGTTGGATAAATTTTTACCAACAACCCCTGATTCACTTAAAACTGGCTTTACAAAACAGCAATTAGACTGGTGTGAAGCAAATGAAGGCATGATCTGGAATGATATTATTACCACTCAAAAAGATCTTTACACAAAAGACCCGATGGCAATACAAAATTATCTTGGTGAAGCCCCTTTTACTCAGTCTTTAGGGCCGTCTTCCCCCGGCAATATTGGTCAATGGATCGGCTGGCAAATTGTAAAAAAGTTTGCCGAAAAAAATTCATCCATGAGCGTATCTGATGTTTTGAAAACTGATGCAAAAAAGATTTTGGAAGTAGCAAAGTATAAACCGAAGTAAAAGCCCCTCTCAATCTCCCCGAAGGGGAGACTTAGCTTGCACACAAAACCCATATTTGAATTGTTTTGTAATACGGAAGCTTTCATTAATGCTGAACAGCGAACAGAACGATGAAGTGTGCGATGCAACGAAAGCTGATAGTAGTATTAAAGCTGATCGCATATAAATAAAGTCACAATTATTAATCGTTAACAAAAAATTAAGGAATGAATGATCTAAGTCTCCCCTTTAGGGGGACAGGGGGTTAATTATTCTTAAACGGCACGAACATTTCAAACGCAGGAATATTTACATCAAAAAACTTCTTGTTATTGAGATTTTCCATTTGGTAAGTGCCATGCATTCTTCCCATTTCAGTACGCAAGTTACAGCCGCTTACATACTGGTATTTTTCGCCAGGGGATAGAACAGGTTGTACGCCAACAACGCCTTCACCTTCCACTTCCCGGGTGCTGCCAGTGCTGTCAAATATGTACCAATGCCTGCGATGAAGTTTTACGGGAAATGAGTTGTGATTTTCGATAGCAATGCGGTAAGCAAACATATACTCGGACTGCATCGGGTTGCTATAGTCCTGCTGGTAGTATGTTTCTACACTTACTTCCACTCCCTCTGAGATCAAGCTTACCATCGGGTTCATTTTTAGTAAAAGTAACTAAAAATAATCTTCCGCTATCCGTGATTTAATTCACAGCGGATATAGTAGTTATCCTAATTTTGCGCCACAAATGTGATCTTAAAAATTTATTCTTAAGAATATGAAAATAGCTGTAGCAAAAGGAGATGGGATCGGTCCTGAAATAATGGAAGCTGTGTTGACAATTTTTAAAGCCAATAATGTTCCATTAGAGTATGAGTATGTGGAAATGGGCAAATGGGTCTTTGATAAAGGTTTTTCAAATGGCATGACACCGGATGCAAAGAAGGTAATCGAAGCACACGGTATCCTGTTCAAAGGCCCGATGGAAACGCCTAAAGGAAAGGGAGTAAAGAGTATTAATGTTACAGCACGGAAAACCTGGAATACTTATGCTAATAACAGAACCTTTCAAACACTTCATGGTGTTGATACTGTCTTCAGCAAGGCTGGAATTCCGATTGACATTACTATTGTAAGAGAAAATATTGAAGATACTTATGGTGGAGTGGAACACATGCTTACACATGATGTAGCACTAAGCCGTCGGTTTATCACGAGACCAGGAAGTTTACAGGTTATACGTTATGCTTTTGAAATGGCTAAAAAGAAAAAAGCAAAGCGTATTACTTGCAGCCATAAAGCTAATATCATGAAGATCTCTGATGGTCTTTTTCTTGAATGTTTTTATGAAGTGGCAAAAGAATATCCGCAATTAAAAGCCGATGACGTTATAGTAGATGATCTCTGTATGAAATTAGTAACAAGGCCGGACACGTTTGATGTTGTCGTGCTAACTAATCTACAGGGAGATATTGTTTCAGATCTTTGCGCCGGTCTTGTTGGTGGTTTAGGTTTTGCACCTTCTGCGAATATCGGCGATCATATCTGCATTTTCGAAGCAGTACATGGTACAGCGCCTGATATTGCGGGAAAAAATATTGCCAACCCGACTGCACTTTTATTGAGCGGCTTTGCAATGCTTCGTCATCTTGGTATGATGGAGAATGCCGTTGTTATTGAAAATGCTTTGTTATATACATTGGAAAACGGTGTACATACAGGAGATTTTGGTGATAAATCGATTCCTTCCGTAAATACGACTGAATTCGCTGATGCCATTATTAAGAATTTTGGAAAACAACCTACAAAGGGAGCAAAACCAATGTTGAAAAACATGCCTGCTACGCCTACCCATTTCAAGCTGGAAAAAAACCCGATGCTGGTTTCAGAAGAAATGATTCAAGAAAAAATCGTTGGCGTTGATATGTTTATTGAAAGCGAAGAACAACCACTAGATGTCGCAAAAAAATGCGAGCAAAAGGCAGGAGTAAAATTCAAATTAATTAGCGTCAGTAACCGGGGCACACAAGTATGGCCTACAGGCTCGGTGTTTACTAATCTTGTCAATCAATATAATGCCCGGTTTGAATCGTCGGATGGAGTGCCGCTGTCTCAACAGGATGTTATTGGCTTATATGTAAGTCTTAGCGGGAATTTTAAAGTATGTTCTTTCGAACTCCTGAATATGTGGGGAGATAAAAAAGCTTACTCGCTGGCGCAAGGTCAGTAATTATTCAAATTGATTGGATGAGATTCTCAGGCAGTATGTCTTTTCATGTCTATACTGATTAGTTTCCCTTCTATAACATTAGCAAGCTCTACAACAGCCTTGTTCTCATTTTTCCTAGCATTCTTTGTATGCGTGGGATAAAGAGAAACACCGGTGTAAATATTGTAATGCAGCGTAAGGGAATTACCATGGAAATTGAAGTCCCAGTCAATACTGTCGAAATCATCTTCCTTGCGGCGAAAATCAATATGAAAATCTTTGCTGAGAATATCGGCAACCTGGTAGAAACGTTTCAGACCGCCGTCATCATCAAGAATGGCTTCAGTGCAGCCAAGGGCAATTCTTAGGGTAAGGCTCATAGTTTACGTTTTAGGTTTAGAAAAGGATATTGGTGACAGGTTTAAAATCTATATTATATCTAAGACTTAAACTTCTTTGCTTTTCTTGCTGCTTTCTCAGCTTCAGGATCGCCAGTCGCTAATTTCTCTGCACCTACATTTCTTCCGTCGGTTTTACAGCCATACTTCGGTTTGAAAATATTACCCCAGACTTTACAAGATGAAAGCATCAACATCAGACCAACACATAATAAGAGAGTTCTTATGGCTTTCATGGATTGTTTTTTGTACAACGAATTTACGACGCAAAAATTGCATTTGCCAGAGTAAATGTACGAGCAGTAAGGGTTTCAGCAGTTTCTTTTTGCATTAAATCATCCATTTTTTGGAGTTTTTTCCACTCTGAACCAATCTGCATATCGAACATAATTATTAGCGATCCTGTCAATTTCTCCGCTGATCATTTCCTGTGGAATATCCTTTACTTTTTTTGCAGGGACACCTGCGTAAATACTGCCTGCTTCACAAACTGTTCCTTCGAGAACTACGGCACCCGCTGCAATAATTGTATTGCTGTTTACAACAGCTCCATCCATAACGATCGCACCCATCCCTATTAAGACATTATCACGTACAGTGCAACCATGCACAATTGCATTATGTCCGATCGAAACATTATTACCGATCGTAGTTCCGAACTTTTTATAAGTGCAGTGAATGCAGGCACCATCCTGCACATTCACTTTATTTCCCATTTTTATAAAATTTACATCGCCTCTTACTACTGCATTAAACCAAATGCTG
>DASYQG010000362.1:0-25844 GCA_036005825.1 Chitinophagaceae bacterium
CCATTAAAAATTTCTTTTTTAGGATCCCAATACAATTTCTTTCCTGTTTTCATAGCTGCATGCGCCACCAGGCATGCACTGCATGAACGATGTGCTACTTCGGCAGGGCTGATAGTTGGTTTTTTGGTTTGAATACAATCCAACCAGTTACCGTGCTGCTCCTTACTTTCATACAGATGAACTTCATTTGGGCCAATTACAGAAGACAATATCTTAGGGTCGCTTGCTGCAAATGCTTTGTTAGTGCCACCTGCTGTGGGATCTGTAGCGGTAACGCTTACATTACCTCTTGAAACAAATATCCATCCATTGGTGCCTTCAAATTTTATCCCGTTAGGATTTTCACTGCTTAAGTTCATAGCAACACCATTCGCGTATTTTGCATGAACGTTATAATTGCCATGAACATTCCATAAGCCTGTTTTTGGAAATTCAGCATTCCCCTCTATTTCTATAGGACCCGTTAATTCAGTATTCATGCCCCAATGTGCAATATCAATATGATGCACACCCCAACCAGTTATCATTCCGGCGCCAAATTGTTCAAGGCGTAGCCATCCCCCTCTGCTATCAGGATCGGTTTGCGAATGAACACGGTCAAGCGTATAATATATATATGGAGTTGAACCAAGCCACATATCGTAATTAAGATTTTCGGGAATTGGCATTTCAGTAGTGTTACCACCCGAAGGATCAGATGGCAATCCAATATGCACTGTATGTAGTTTTCCAATACGTCCGTTCCTTACCAATTCACATGCTCTTTTAAATTGCGGCCAGGGATTTATTGAACGCTGCTGGCTGCCAAGCTGAAATACAACACCTGATTTTCTTACAATGTCGCTCATCATATGTCCTTCTTCAATGGTAAGTGAAGTTGGCTTCTGCAGATAAATATGTTTACCAGCTAACGCAGCTTCCATAGCCGGCTGTGCATGCCAGTGGTCAGGTGTGCTGATCATTACTCCATCAATATCTTTATTGGCAAGCAACTCATGGTAGTCATCATAAGTTTTAATATCTACATAATTTTCTTTACCCGTTTTCTTCGTATACCACCCTTCTACTAGTTTTTTACCCAATTGCAACCTGTTGCGATCAAGATCTGCTATTGCCATAATATGAGCCTGATCATATTTAAATGTTTCAATAAGATCATGTGTTCGTGCAATACGGCCACAACCTATTTGCCCGATATTGATTTTATTACTGGGTGCATTTTTGCCAAAGACGGAGGATGGAACAATGGTTGGAAAGCTGTTCAAAACAACCGTCCCGGCTGCAAGCCTAATAGTATCTTTTAAAAAACTTCTCCGGTTATTGGATGGTTTCAAATGTTTCATAGATTTATTTTAAAAAAAAGGGGAGCATGCATTCAATAGCAATGAATACTTTAAATGCAAGCCCCGACATTAAGAAAATCATTCAGGTATTATATCCAACGGAGGAACATTCAATTCTGCACCCGAGTATCCTTTGTTTTGATTGATACGTCCATCTGGATTGGCGGAAATAGCAGATTGGGGAACGGGCCATAATACATGAAATTGACTGATCTTGAACATATCCTGATGAATAGTAACAAAATTGGTCCTGTAGAAAACATTTTTCTCCAAAATTCTATCCACCATAAAATTAGAAGTAGAAAAATTGGCCAGTGTATATGTTTTGCCATTATAAGGTTTACCCGTTTTTGCAAATAGATAAGCGATCCTGGTCAACTCTGTTTTCCGACCTTCTTCATAATATAACTCCCTGGCTCTTTCATCTAATATAGTACCGATACTCATATTTGCTGCTGTATAGGGAGCGCAGCCTGCTCTTTGTCGTACTTTATTTACATCAGCCGCTGCATTGGCCATATCTCCTTTCCAAACATAGGCTTCCGCACGGATCAAATAAGTTTCTGCGAGGCGCATTACATACCAATCTGTATTTCCACCCCTCATTGGAGTATTTTCAACGTCCGGTATATAAATTTTATAATGCGGCCATGGATACCATTGACGTAAAGTGTCGGAGCATAAAAGTGTTCCCGTTGTACTATACAAACGTAATCTTTGACCATAGTACGGGTCAACACCTTTCAATGCAGGATTACTATATCGAAGGTTTTCCATATACATCCAGTTGCCGGATGTCGAATCATGTCTAAGGTCATTTACATCATCCCATATTTCATTATAGTGATAAGAAGTTGACCGGCAACGACCGATGCCGCGACCATACAATTGCATTAAATCAATCTCGATATTAGCAAGAGGAGATATACCAGTTCCGCCATTTGGTGTTCTGATTCCCGCTATGGATATACCGGGGGCAGCCTGGCGCATAGATTGAATACCACCAACAAATCTACCTGCATTTCCAAAGGCATCAGTAACTAAGAATAAAACTTCAGTATTGGCGGCGGCAGCTTTGTTTGCCGGACGATGTAAATCCCAGATAACATTTTTGGTGGCAATACCTGCATCCACGCCAAACCTGGCAGTCATTAATTTATAAGTACCATTATTAATTACGGCGCTGGCAGCAGCAATTGCATCATCAAACAGACCTAATGCAAGATCTATTTTTGCCAGTAAATGATAGATGGCTCCCCTGTTTACATCCCCTCTATCAGCTTTCCAGGGTACCCAAATAACGGCACTGTCAAGGTCGCTTTTCATTCGTTGCAAGATCACTTCTCTTTTTACCGTGGCATAATTTGTTTTTACTTCGGTTAATTCTTTTAAAGGACAAGGAACATCACCAAACTGATTAGTTAAACGGTAATAGTCATAAGCCCTGTAAAAATAGGCTTTGCCTTTAATGACGTTCTTTGTAGAATCATTGATAGCTGTGGCTGCCGGAAGCCGGGAAACAATGGTATTTGCCAAGCGAATACCAACCCATTCCTGGTTCCAGTACCAACCAATTTTATTTGCATCTACGCTATTCAGATTTGCATCAGGTTTAATACATACGTCTAAATTTTGTGCAGGACCTGTTTTATCATCTGTTCCTTCCACGGCTATTTCCGAAAAGATGGTTTCAGAAATAATCGGTGCACCGTCCCCATACCATTCGTCCTTTAGATTTCTTGCACAACCATTTAAGGCTGCATTGAATCCCACAACATCTACCAACGTATTTTCAGGAGAAAAGAAGGAAAGCGGTTTGGGTGTCAGCCAATCTTTCTTACAACTTTCAGAAACCACCATCCCAATAATGATGATGGTTGAGAGACTGAGTAATTTATATAAATTTTTCATGCGTTTATTATTTAGCGGTTATCTTATAAGGTTAGGTTTAATCCAAAATTATAGGTCCTTGGAACGGGAGTAATATTCGAAAGACCATCTGCTCCATGATATTCAGGATCGAAGTAATCCCATTTTGAGAATACTGCTGCATTTACAACATTGGCATAAAATTTCAAGGAACCTATTTTCCATTTTTGTGTAATTTTTGCCGGAATGGTATAGGCAAGACTAATATTACTTAACCTGACAAAGGAAGATTTTTTATAAACGTTCCAGGTAACACCACCGCCCCTGGTAGAACCGAGTTTTCCATATTCATTAGTAGGATTGTAAGGAGTCCAGTAGGGTACTTCATAGAAGTTAACCCGATCGTAGAAAATGTTATTACTGTTGTTCCTCGCTCCATTGGTGGCTTCATTAAATGTGCTCAGCTGGCCGGTCCTGGCGTATAGGGTAAAAGAGAAATCGAAATTCTTATAAATTTTAAATTCGTTTCTCATGTTCCATGAATATTTAGGAGCAAGATCCCCTATAAATCTTTTATCCTCGATAGTATACTTGCCATCTCCATTTCCATCAACCAGCCGCATATCACCAGGTTGAAATCCATATTGAGTTGCTAAAGCCTTATCCGCAGTTTGCCAAACCCCCTGGATGGGATAATCGTAAACAACAGAAATGGATTTTCCAATATACCAGTTATTAGCTATATCATTTTTTTCTGAACGTCCAATTTCCTTTCCTGTTACAGGATCATAATCAGGAGTGGCTCCGTATAGATGCTTAATTTCATTTCTGTTTAACCAAAAACCAAAAACAGTATTCCATGAAAAATTGTTTCGTTGCATGTTTAGAGTATTCAGAGTTATTTCAAATCCTTTGTTTCCCACTTCACCGAGGTTTGTTAATATACTGGCAGGATTATATCCGGTAACAGAACTTAATGAGCGATTAACCAACAGATCTTTGGTGGTTCGGTCATAGATATCAAACGAACCGCTTACTTTACCTTTAAAAATAGAATAATCCAAACCAAGATTTGTGGAACTATTCCGTTCCCATTTCAGATGTGTGTTTGATAAGTTGGTTCCTGCAACATAAGAGGTATTATAACGAGCTCCGCCAGAAGTTATAAACTCATAAGTGCCGGCACCTAAATTTGACAAGGCAGCATAGCGGCCAATTTGCCTGTTACCGTTTTCCCCATACGAAATTCTAAGCTTGGCATAATCCAGCCATTTTAACCCGTCCATAAACTTTTCGTCACTAAATGCCCATGCCAATCCCAGTGAAGGGAAATTAGCTCTTGGGTTTTCTTGTCCAAATGCCGAATAACCATCTCTGCGGGCCGTTGCGGTTAAAAAGTAACGTTGATTGTAATTATAAGTAACCCTGGCCATCAGGGCATCTCCTGTTTCATATTGGTCATCACTGACAGTGACAGGAGGCAGAGTAGCGAATTGAATTCCGTTATAACCTAAGTTGTCATTGGGCGCAAAATTCTCTGCCTGTATAGTGGTATTCCAGGACTGGAATTTTTCTGCATTAACCAGGAGTGTAGCTTCTATAGCATGTTTGCCAAACTTTTGATTCCATCGCAGGATATTATCCCATTGCCAGGAGTAAACAGTTTGATTTCTTCTGTTTACAACACCTTTTCTCGCTGCTATATCTGGTTTTTTAGAAGACAGATGCTGGTACTCACGTAATACATCAAACCGCGGAGAAAAGTTAATCTGGTATGAGAAGCCAAATGGCAAATTTCCTTTTGCATATATGCTGGCAAAAAAATCATCATATTTATACAAACGTTTTGTATATGCCTGGTCTAAAAATGGATGTGTATTGGAACCCGGGTCATCATTGGGGCTTTGCCTTATGGTTACACCATCGGCGGCATAAAAGGAGCCCCAGGGTGTAGTAGAGGCAATATCACCAAACCTAACAGGCACGGTACTTTCATCCCTGTTAGAATATTGAAAATTCAAGCCCGCCGTAAAAAATTCAGCAGCTTTTGCTTCTAAATTAACACGGGTACGGAAAATTTTATATTCATCACCAACCGTTAACCCTTCATTGGTTAAATAGCCTAATGACAAATAATAATTATAATCTTCTTTTCTCTGTGCAATACTTAGAGTATGGTCATGTTGTATGGCGTTGTCATTATAGATCAAATCTTCCCAGTCAAGAGACTTTCCTGCTTTGTAATTGGTCAATTCAATAGGTTTAAACAAATTCCGTTGAAACCATACATCAGTAGGATTGAGTGCGCCGGATCCATCCAATGCTAACCACTGTGCCACTGTAAAATTTGGTGGCAATTTAGTAGGGTCCGTATAAATATACTGGATGCCCGGTTTAGAAGTAGAGTCAAAACTGGCTTTAGCCCACATAGCGTCAGCACGGAATTGTAAAAATTCAGTTGCATTTAATAAATGAGGTTGATTTACCAGTTTGTTCATGCCAAAATTACTGTTCAATGTAATTATCGGCTTACCTGCTTTTCCTTTTTTAGTTGAGATCAGTACTACGCCATTGGCAGATCTTGCTCCGAATACAGCAGCCGAACTGGCATCTTTTAAGATGTCGACCGTAGCAATATCATTAGGATTAATATCGGCCAGTGTTCCTGGATAAATTACGCCATCCAATACTATCAAAGGTTGTGAGCTGGCTGTTAAAGTACCTTTACCTCTAATCTGCAGGCTCCCACTTTGGCCTTTGGTGCTGGGATCAAAACCAACATCTAATCCGGCAGCATTACCTCTTAACAAATCTTGTACAGATTTTGGATTTTCATTTTCAAATTGGGACGCCTTTACTTGTGCAATGGCCCCCGTCAGATCTCTTTTCTTAGCCGTACCATACCCGGTTACGACTACTTCATTCAAAGAAGAAACGATTTCAGTGAGTGTCATGTCAATGGTCCCGTTTCCATTTACCGAAACTTCTTTGGTCGCAAAACCGGTGTAGCTGAATACCAGGACACCTTTTTCAGGAATATCGGTAAGCTGAAACCAGCCATCATTATTAGTAATAGTTCCCCGATTTGTTCCTTTTAATAGAACAGTCACTCCCGGTAATGGGCTTTTTTTACTGTCAGTTACTTTTCCTGAAACAGTAAGATTAGGAGATTTTGCATTAAGTAACAAGGGCAGGCAAATTGAAACAAAAAGAAAACATCCAATTTGCCTAAGGATGTTACCACGAGTAGTATAAATAAGGATATTGCCACGGATGGCATTGAGTAGAGTGTGTAGCATATAGCAAGCTTTGGTTTTACAAAAATGATTTGAACCAGTTTTCAATCTTTGATAAAGAAAATTAGTTCTTCTAAAAGCAATTCCTGATTAAATGTATTAATTATTTAAGTATTCTTATTGCACATCTCAGGTCTGCAAGGAAAGAAATGACTACTACAACGATTGAAATTGATTAGAATCCTTATTTTTTTATTAATTTGTAAAAGCCATTTTGAAAAGAGCTGCTTTATGAAGAAAGGTATAACAATCAAAGACATTGCCCTGAAACTGAATATGTCTGTGTCTACTGTATCAAAAGCTCTCAACAACGATCTTTCGATAAGTACTCCCACCAAAGAAAGGGTTAAACAACTCGCAAATGATTGGAATTATATTCCGAATGAAGCGGCGCGGCACTTCAAACTCAGTAAAACGTTTACACTCGGACTGATTATTCCTAATATGCTGGATCAATTCTTTGTATTAGCAATAAATGGTGCAGAGAAAATAGCTGCGATAGAAAAATATAATGTGATTATTTCTCAATCGCATGAAGATCCGGCTAATGAAGAGAGAATTGTTGATTTGATGAAACGAAACCGGGTGGATGGATTAATTGTTGTTATCACAAAAATGACACAGGATATGTCACCATTTCTTAAGCTGAAAAATATCGGCATCCCTGTTGTCTTCTTTGCCCGCCCCCCCAAAGATGATTCCTTTGATTATGTAACAGCAGACAATGAAGGCGGAGCTTTTAAAGCAACTGAATATTTAATTAAAAAGGGACATAAACGTGTTGGTCATCTTATGGGGCCGGAGTCCATGACTATAAGTCAAAAAAGATTACAGGGATACAAAACAGCTTTACAAAAAAATAAAATCGGGTTCGATCCCGACCTTGTAAAGGTTGTAGACCTCACAGAGGAATCGACCTTTTTTGCCATGAGCCAGTTTATGAAAATGAAATCTCCCCCAACGGGAATTTTTACTTTCAAAAATTATATTAGTCTTGATGCAATCGAATATCTTAAAAAGAAATTTCCGGGAAAGGTGAATAAAATGGATTTTGCAGGATTCGGCAACCTGCCTCTCTTTCGATATCTCGATCACAAGCCGGTTGCATCTATTGAAGAAAGTTCTTATGAAATGGGGGAAGAGGCCGCACGGTTATTATTCCGGTTCATCAAAGAAGAAGACTCCATGATGACCCGCGCAGCACAACATATTCAAATTCATTGCAAACTTGTAATCCACAAATAAAACAGCCCCATTAAAAAGCTCACCAGTTTAATGTAACATTCTCATGAAAAAAAAAGATATAACAATATATGATATTGCCCAACAATTATCCCTTTCATCTTCGACAGTAAGCCGTGCTTTACAGGATCATCCTTCCATTAAGAAAAAAACAAAACAGAAAGTAGTAAATAAAGCAAAAGAACTGGGATATCGCTACAATCATTTTGCGGGAAGCCTCAGAAAACAAAAAACAAATACCATCGGCTTCCTTGTTCATGAACTAAACAGCAGTTTTATTACATCAGTATTGTCAGGCATTGAAAAAATTACTACTGCCGCAGGTTACAATCTTCTTATTGCACACTCATCAGAGAGTTTTAAAAAAGAAATTGCAAATGCACAAAATTTTTTTAATCAGCGTGTAGATGGCCTGATCGCTTCACTTACGTTCGAAACAGAAAACCTTAATCATTTTAAACCTTTTAATGACAAAGGAATACCGCTCGTGTTTTTTGACAGGGTTGAAGAGAATAATGATTATAACACTTCTGTCATTATTGATAATTACAAATGCGGCTACCTGGCTACACAGCATCTCATTGAACAGGGCTGCAAAAGAATTGTAATTGCAACCTCCAGCCTCAAACGAAATGTTTATCGGGAGCGTCACCGGGGTTATAAAGATGCGCTGCTTGACAATGGGCTAACGTATAGTGAAAAACTGGTGATCATAAATGATCTCAGTGAAAAAGCGGCTACCGAAAATGCCAAGCGGATACTAAAGATGAATCCTCTTCCAGACGCTGTTTTTATTACACATGATTTTTCAGCCGCAGTATGTATCCAAGTCTTAAATGATCATGGTATAAATATACCTGCGGATATTGCCATAGTTGGTTTCAATAATGACGATATCAGTAAATTGGTGCAACCTCGTCTTACTACAATTAATTATCCCGGAAAAGACCTGGGAGAGATTGCAGCCCGTAACCTGATCGATCAACTTAATAATAAAACCACGTTACAAATAGCAAACAGGATTATTATCCGTTCCGACCTTATCATCCGCCAATCCTCTTTAAAAAAAACAACTTGAGAGTCCAGACTTCCACATGATTTACAAGCTCTAATCGGATGTAAAAAAAGAGGTTGATTAACGAGCTTGTTGACTTTCCTAAATGGATAATTCTTTTTACAACGCTGCAAACTAAATTCAATTAAAAAAAGAAACCGTCCTTTTGAGACGGTCTCATCCACCACCTAACTACTAACTATATACCATGAAAAGAACTACATACTAAAGAACGATCCCATCAATTTCGGCACTCTCAATCACAGCTTCCAGGATCAGCTCAACTATACCATCATCAATTCGGGTGTTGGTTTTGGAAGCAACATCTTTTAACAAAGAAAAGTTTGCGTGCAACCCCTTAAGAGTGTTTTGGTAAATTTCTGTTTGATTATGCTGCTTAACCCTCGAAAGCACACTTTTCATTTCTATTTTCCCCACTGCTTTAATTGCCGGAAGAACAGCTTCAACTATCATTTCCCTGACCTTTGACATAACATTGTTTTTTTAATGAATAATTATTCTGATTTTTTTCGAATTCATAAAGACTTAACCTCTATTGAGCAGCGGTATTATTTGTTTTTATATGATCAACCGTTTTGTTGCGGTTAAAGTCATAGTGGTATGCTTGACATTGTTGACATTATACCTCCTTTGGTCAGATTACTTCAAATTGTTTCGCTCAAAACTTATTTTCCGTATTCTTTTATTATTGAAATCTGCTACATAAATATTTCCCTGCAGATCGATGCCTAAACCTTTTGGTTCGTCAAACATTGCAGAAGCGCCATCGCCATCCCTATAACCTGCCTCACTTCCGGCAATGGTATAAACTGTTCCTGCCGGAGTTATCTTACGTATACGGTTTTCGTCAGCTACATAAATATTTTCCTTTTGATCCATCACCAGGTCTTCGATCTGTGAAAACATTGCTCCCCTACCTTTTCCATCAACATAGCCTTTTTGATATCCGCCCGCAAATGTGGAAACGATCCCTGCCGGAGTAATTTTCTTTATACGACAAATGTCAGATACAAACAAATCTCCTTGCTTGTTAATTGCAATTCCAGTTACAAAGTGAAAGTGCTTTACAGCACCTCCTGCAATTGTTGTGATCTCACCTTTAAAAGAAATTTTTCGAATGCTGTCGTTTTGTGAATCGGCAACATAAATATTTCCGTGTTGATCTGCTACAATTCCGAAACTTTGTCCAAATTGGGCGACAATTGATTCTCCATCTTTGAAACCGAAAACATTTGTACCCGCATGTGTATACACATCGGCAGCAGTTGTTATTTTACGTATTCGTGGATCTGCGGCATCAAGCAAGTATAGATTGCCTTCAATATCCAAAGCAAGCCTGTTTGGGATCTTAAATCTTGCTTCGCTACTATTTCCATTTGTAATATTTGCATTACCATTGCCAGCAAACGTAGTTACGATCCCATTCTCTATTTTTCTTATACAGCTATTGAATGCATCGGCAACATAGATAGCACCACCCGGAAGTATTGCAACGTCTAATGGTGATTTAAATTTTGCGGTTAATGCAGGGCCATCAAGAAAACCCGCGCTGCCATCTCCTGCCACGGTTGATACAATGGTCGTTGCTGATTTTTGATGTTGAAGTTTTTCAAGCTTTTTATTAAAGTCACCATTCCGTTTTATTTTCAATGGCCTCACAGCCAATGTGTGATTTATTTTTTCCATAAGCTTTATTTAAACAATATTTATTGGATACTCAATTCTAACGTACAGGTGCAAATGCTCCTGTTGTTCCATCTACCATGTTTAAAACTTATCTTACTGTTTCAGGATCTGCATGGTCTTTTTCGATTGCCCATTGTTCCAAGACACCGATAAAGAATAAACTCCACTGGCCAGTGATTGCATACCAATACTAAGCTGGTTGCTCCCTTGCAAAACAGTTGCATTTCGAATTTTCACTAATGATCCTTTGCTATCAAAAATTTTGATCATTGCAGTTGATTCACTGCTTGCGACAATATTGATGTATAAAATATCACTAACAGGGTTTGGCCACACTCTAAATATATCTGGTGAAGAACAGTTAGACAATAATATGCCTGTGTAATGTGCCCTACCATCAATCGCAATTTCGACAATACGATAAAACCCTCTTCCCAAAGAACTGTTATCTAAAAACGAATAACTCTTTTCAACGTTGCTGTTACCGGCGGTTGGAAGATTACCGATGACTGTCCAATTTATTGCATCACTACTTCTCTCAATATTGAAATGACTACTGTTTTGTTCCTGTGCAGTTTTCCAGGTTAATAGAACTTTGCCGTCACGACAGTTTGCGTTAAATAAAATAAACCGCACTGGCAAAGGATTGTTATCATTGGATAATGTCCATTTTGAAAACGAACCGATACCTGTTCTCTCCACAAAATTTGCATTAGGATCTTTAGAAGTAAATCCCTGGTTCGACCAATTGATTCCATCATCACTTTTAAAAAGTGCTATTGAGTTTTCATCGATGCCGTTTAATTCTCCATCAAAATAATTTAACCGCAATGTTGCATTCAGATCTGTATTGTTGTCCGGTAAAATATCATAATAGCGTAATATGCTATTACCGGAGCCGGAAATGTTCGGCTGTGATTGATGACCTCTTCTTATTGTTACATTACCCAGGTTTTTATCTGATGTAATAAAAATACCAAGGTTAGCAGGATTGGAATTTGTTGGAATATTCAGGTTGGTGGAAAAAATAACAGTACCGCCATTAGATCCGATAACACGACTGCTTTCTCGTTCACCATCCAGGTGTCCAGTGGTTTCAAGGCTAAGATCAAACCCGTTTAGATTAAGAAAACCAGCAGTAAAAACAACACTACTTCCTGCACCAATTGTTTTTTGCAATGAAACGGATTGATTACCGGTTTTATTTATTTCCAACTTGAAAAACCGAACAGCTTGATCACCGCCGATAAAAGAAGGAGCATTTCCTGTGAAAGAAACCGGGCTGGTTGTTGCCGCAAGGAAGTTTCCGTTATTAATTAGATCTATATTTTGAAGTGTGAGCTTTGTATCACTGAAAATTGCAAGCTGTGCACCCGGAGTTATAGTTAGCTGTGCTGAGACCGTGTAGGACGATACCATAAGCAGAAACATTAATTTTCTTTTCATACAGAAGAATTGATTCATTGAAATGTGGGTTTATTTTTTTTCCAATGCAAGAATTCTTTTCTGCATATCTGCATTCTGTTTTTTTAATTCATTTATTAATTGCTGTTGCTCCTGTACTGCTTTCACCAACGGCACTACGAAAGATTCATAGCTCAAACTATAATGATCCTTCTCTGTTTTTGGTTTTATGATGCCGCTGAAATCATACCCTGAAACATTAGCTGCCGCTTCTACTTCCTGGGCAATAAAGCCTGTGCGGCGTATGGCAGAAGCCTCATCATAAGAAGCCTGCATTATATCATTGGAAGTAGCAGCTTTGTTATCCGCTCCCTGTTTTTGCAGCTCGTCAAATCGTTTTACATCAAACTGGTAAGTAACGGGACGCAGGTGCATGATAAAGTCCAATCCTTTTACATCTTCTTTTATTCGATATTTGAAACGGCCATCGGAAGGAGTGGTAAAAGGAACCTGACCTTCTATAACCGTAACAGCACCATTTCCAATTCTCACTTTATTGGAGGCATTTACAATTGCACCAGCACCAATAGCTGTTGCATTATTAAGACCAATTCGGTCTGCATCGGCTTCGGCACCAATCAAAGTATTATTAGAGCCCATGTTAAAAGTAAATGCACTATTGAATCCGACTACTGTATTTTTTGATGAACCCGTAGTCGCACTTAAAGCATTACCTCCAACAGCCGTATTTGAGTTACCATTAAAATTTAAGAAGAGCGACTGCACACCAACAGCTGTATTATCGTGACCGGTTATATTGGCATTAAGTGACAAATCACCCATAGCTGTGTTCACGCTACCCGTGGTGTTTTGAAAAAGTGATCCATTACCTGCAGCCGTATTGCCGATACCTTCGCTATTGTGATTAAGTGAAAAACTTCCATAAGCTGTATTTGATTCACCCGTTGTATTGAATTGGAGTGATTGATGACCACTGGCTGTATTGAAGTTACCAGTAGTGTTAGCAAAAAGTGATTTAAATCCGGCAGCTGTATTACCACTGCCTTCAGTATTATTAAAAAGTGAGTTAGAACCAATAGTCGTATTGTTGACACCTGTGGTGTTATTAGTCAATGATGCACTACCGGTAGCTGTATTATCATTACCGGTAGTATTTCTTAAAAGTGACGTGCTGCCAATCGCAGTATTATTAAGACCTGTGGTATTTAAAAAAAGCGATTGAAAGCCTGTTGCTGTATTAAAATTACCTTCAGTATTTGTAAAAAGTGAGGAAGTACCATTGGCAGTATTACTTGTACCGGTGGTGTTGTTACTCAATGACGCATTGCCGGTTGCTGTATTATTAAAACCTGTAGTGTTGCTACCTAATGATGAGTTGCCAATGGCCGTATTTAAACCACCAGTCGTGTTGCTAAAAAGCGAGTTTACTCCAATAGCGGTATTATTGATGCCGGTGGTGTTGGAAAAAAGTGATCTTGTGCCGGTAGCTGTATTGTTTTCACCGATGGTATTTGAAATAAGAGATGCAAAGCCGGCAGCTGTATTATTTTTGCCGGTAGTGTTGGCCTTAAGTGAAAGGGCTCCGAATGCAGAATTAAAGAAACCCGTACTGTTGGAATTCAGAGATTGATAGCCAATAGCTGTATTTTCATTACCACTGGTGTTGGCAAAAAGTGCACTGACACCGATAGCCGTGTTGAAGCTTCCTGAAGTATTGGATAGAAGCGAGCTAACTCCATAACCGACATTTTCACTACCGTCAATGTTTGAAAAAAGTGATTTGAATCCGGTAGCGGTATTATCAGTACCAATAGTATTGGAAAATAATGATTTTGATCCTATCGCAGTATTATTAAATGCGAGAGCCCCCGGAACAGGATTATCCTTATCATTATTAAATAATGCGGAGTCTCCAATTGCCACCAAATTGGTTGCGCTTGTATTCTCCTTTAAAGCATCTTTCCCGATTGCAATATTGCTAAAGCCGCTTATATTCGAAGAAAGTGATCGGGCACCAACGGCTATGTTGTCGGACCCGGTTGTGTTGGAAGCCAGCGATAGTCCGCCGAAAGCTGTATTATTATTACCCGCAGTGTTGGAAGTAAGTGCTCCGTTTCCATTCGCGGTATTTCCGTTACCCGAAGTATTTGAAAAAAGTGCGGTTGTACCAGTTGCTGTATTGGCATCTCCGGTATTTGCGTGAAGAGATTGCCATCCTATGGCTGTATTATTATCACCAATGCCATTTTTCTCGAGCGAGAGAAATCCTATAGCGGTATTATGACTTCCTGTAATGTTTGAAAAAAGTGCCTGATGTCCGATCGCTATATTACTATTACCTATGGTATTGGAAAAAAGTGATTGGGAACCGATAGCTATATTCTCTGGGCCGGTTGTATTTGTAAAAAGTGACTGTTCTCCTATAGCCAGGTTAAATTGGCCTGTTGTGTTGTTGAAAAGCGACTGATGGCCGATAGCAATGTTACTAATCCCTACACCAACGTGATCACCCTGATCAGTGCCGGTATTCTTAAATAGCGCAGAATCTCCTATCGCTATCAAGTTACCAATAGTTGTATTCGTTTTTAAAGCATCAGTTCCTATAGCAACGTTGCTGAAGCCCGTTGCATTAGACTGACCTGCATGCAATCCCCAGAAAATATTTCCTGTTACAGGATGTAATTCTCCTGCCTGTACATTGTTTACCCTGAAACGCAAGGGTTGGTTGTCAGTAGTTCCAATAAATTGATTTGCAGGATTGATACCAACATTGCCTGTAAGGTTCCATCCGCTGCCACTACTGTTGCTGGTTATTGGTTGCCAGCTTGGCACAATTGAAGATCCGATATTAACCATCAATTGATTTGCTATTGAATCATAAACCAATAACCCTTTCGCCGGATTAGCAATGGCATTAATAGATACCATATTCATTCTTGGAATAAGTAAACCCCTGTTAGTAGCAGTAATATCCAATGCTGCAGATGCATCGGGGGCGGTGGTTCCGATACCTACGCTCTGTGAAAAGCAGCAATAAGAAACCAATAACAGGAAATTTAAACTGAGTAATTTCTTCTTCATAATAATTTTTTTAAACCAAATACTCAAGGAGAGTATTATTGCAATCAACATGATAAAATATTGTTTTGTGATTTGGTATCAACGGTAGTCTACACCAGCAACAAAATAGAATTTCATTTCGCTTGCTTTCCCTTTCTACTCAATAAAAATAAGGTTACCCGACCTTAAGCTCGGGTAAGGGTTTCACCCGAGCATTTTTATATTTCCTGTCCTGCATGTTTATAATGGAAGAATTAACTCCTTCCATCGTTTTAGGCTTTTTTATTTGATTTTGCTGAAGGAATATTTTTTGAAATTGCTTCCTCGCTCTTGCCAAATTTGATTTAGAAGTACCAACTGAAATGCCGAGCTGTCTTGAGATTTCCTCGTGAGAAAAATTTTCTATAATAAAAAGATTGAAAATGATCCTATACCCGGGAGTTAATTTTTGCATTGAACTGACAATCTCATGATAGGAAATTCTATCAAGTGCATCTTCCCCTCCTGCTGACACACTGATAACTTCGTTATCCAAATCTTTTAGAAACCGATGCTTATTATTTTTCCGAAAATGGTCGATCGCAGTGTATATCATTATTTTCCGCAGCCAACCTTTGAATGAGTTTACAACATCTGCATAAGCTGGCTGAAAACGATAGATCTCTTTGAAAATCTTCAGAAAGCCATCATTTAATATTTCAACTGAATCATCATAATTGTTTGTATAAAGGCCGCATATGTTCAGTGCATAATTATAAAAGGAAGTATATATTTTTTTCTGACTCAACCTATCATTCAAAACACAACCTTGAATATTTAAATCCAACTCTTCGCCAGATAAAAAATCCGTTCTTTTGTTCATCAAATTATACTCATCCTGGTTTCTCATCATGCCTGATGAATCGACTTTTTCAATAGCAGCCTTCATACAATTTCAATTAAAATTCTTTATTGATTGTTGATGATCTGTGCCGAAAATGACAGCTTGTTAATTAGCCTTTGTAAATTCTTTCCATACACTCATTTCCCCATCATAGAGCCTGATCCATTTGATATTGGTTTTATCTTCCAAACAAACAATATATGTAGGCGTGCCTTTTGAGTCTGCTACTTCTACTTCTTGTGTATAGATAATATTATAGTCATAATAAGTGCTCTTAACGGCATGCCTTACTTCATGAAGCATCTTTTCTTCGCTATATAGCTTTAGGCTACCAGTCCAGAACCCCTTCTTGTCATAGAAAACAGTGTTCCTTACGTTATTTGAAGTAAAACGGACTGAAAAACCATCTTTAGTCCTCATCCAGCTTTCACCGCTAACGTTTTTATATTTATCGGCAAAACTCTTTAATGCCCTGGGACTGATCATCTCCACTTCACTTGTAGTGTTTCTTACGGCCTGTACTGCCTTATTGATTTCAATAGTATTCCTTCCATATTCCAATGAGTTGCTGCCAGATACTATTTGAGCATCCGCTCTGCTGATTCCCGCCAGTGTGGCGACATTTACAATTACTAATGCAATGAGATTCTTTTTCATTTTTTTGATTTAATGATTTTGATTAAAAATTTTTTGTTAATTAAGTTTTCTTTAAGAAAAATTATTTACCCGGTTAATTCTTGTTGAAGAAAATTTTCATACTATTTTTTTGATGAATTGACATCACAAAATTGAGAGTTCATTTTATGTTTAATGTCAGAGTAGTTCCCCATTTAATGTTTAATTCTCCCTATTTTATAATTACCCCGGGGATGTCGAATGAACAATAAAATCGATTGCCCGTTAAGGTTATTGCTGAATCTTATTTCATTAAAAGTGCATAGGTATAAGTTTCCATTGCATAATAATTTTGGAAAAGTCTGCAATGAATTTTAAATGATGATCAATGAAAACAAAATTGAATTCATCACATCAACAAGATATCAGAAGTGCTTCCGATTTACGTTTGAAAGATTCCCTATTCTATATTTCGGAGAAAGGAGGGAAAGGTTGATATACCCAGAATTTGCGTCAGGGGCCAATAAATATTCGTGGAGTTGGGTTAATTGTCTTCCTCCGCGGTGGTTGGGTCAATGACGGCTTTAATTTCCTCAATTTTATTGACAGGGAAATTTCCACATTTGGCGTGTTCCCGGATCGCATCTTCATTTTCCGCTTCGTGAATGCAATAGATCTTGTCTTCGGTAATAAAAGACTCGACCCATTTATATGGCTTGCCTAAGACCGTGATAACCGCTTTGGAAGTTCTTGAAAGGGCTTGTAATTCTTCATCAGTCAAGTTGCCAGCTCCTGGTAATTTTCGTTCAATAATAAACTTTTTCATTTGCTTAAATTTTTTGTGTTTACATAAAGCTATCTTGTTTATGGCAAACTGAAATAGGAGTCTCCACCTAATTAAAGTTATACTCTTCCCTATTTTAGAATGCCCAAACGAACAGCTTCGGCCACTGCCTTTGAACGGGAGTTTACATCCAGTTTAAACAAAATATTAGAAATATGGTGATCAGCTGTCTTAGGAGATATGAAAAGGGTTCCTGCAATTTCCTTGTTTTGGATCCCTTTTTGCAACAAATTCAAGACATCCAGTTCGCGATTAGTTAGTTGTGCCGGGTTGGTTTTTGTACTTTCTCTTAAACCCCTTGGGATCTTTTTAATGCCACCAGCACGCATTTCCATTTTTATTTTTTCCGATACTGCATCTGCCCCGATTTGTTGAAAAGTTAAAAGAGCATTCTTCTTGTCATCTTCGTTTCCTGCAAACAAGGCGAATGCCTTTTCGAATGGGCAACCCACTGTTTCCCAAAATCCGGCTGCTAATCTGATTTTTCCCTCTTTTAAGTGTTTATAGGGCTCATATAATTTGGATAGAGCGATATCTTTTTTCCTGGTCTTTTGTAACCAAAATGCAAATTCACTATTTAGAATATCATTCTCCACTTTTTTGATGAGCTCAAAAGCTAGGCTTAATTCATCTTCAGTTATTAGCTCCTTTCCTGTCAGCCATTCATATTCTAATTCAGCTATCATTACAGATATTACACGAATATGTTCTTTCGTTTTTATTGCAAGGCGTTTTGCTTCATTTAAATAAACTAAAGCGTCTTCTTCTCCTTTTCTTATTTTAATTATAGCTAGAACTGTTAAAGCAGCCATTTTAACTGAACCTAGCTGACTTGGGTTTGAAAGCAAATTTTCTAAGATCGAAGATGCTTGCTGCCAATTGCCGGTCTCAAAAAAGATTTTGGCCTTTACGAATAGTTTATAATTTTTGGAGGCGTGAAGATTCCTTTCTTCACAATAATTTATACCATCTTCTAAAACTTGCCTGGCTAACTTATATTCTTTAGAGAGCAAATAATTACTTACAATGTTTGAGTAAGCTCTTGCAGCATGCTCATGAAAAGAGTTTTCTAATGCTATATCCAGGCTTTCGAACAACATCTCTTTACCTTTATCTTTTGACGATTGGGTTTTCCATAATATACTTCCTACATTATTCATTGCATGGCATCGAATTTCATCATCCTTTAGTTCCTTAGCCATTTCAATTGCCTTATTTCCCCACTCGATACATTCGGATGTTTCATCGGAAAGCAATTTTAATTGAGACATATTGCTATATGCCATTGCTTTTGCTTTTGAAGTCGGTTGTGATTCTAAAATCTCAATTGCCTGTTTACCATATTTCTCAGCTTCCTGCCGGTTACCATCAAACCACCATAGTCTTGAAAGAAGTCGTAAACTATTGCCAGCCTGTTCAATTTCATTTTTCTGCTGGCGGATCTTTAATGCCTTGCCCTGGTATATGATAGCATCTTTAACCTGGTTGGTGAGATAACACTCATATGCATACGACTCATAAAACTCCACCATTTGGTCTATATCATCGCCATCAGAATATTCAATTGCAGTAAGGTATAATTTCGAGGCTTCAATATGAGCTCCCACACATGCCGCTTGCCTGGCCGCTATTGGTGCATATTTAACGACCAGCTTATTTTCGTTCGCATTCTTTGCATAATGCACAATCCGCTCAATTTCCCCTTCCTCTTCAAAGGAGTCTAAAAAAAGATCGAGGATCTTTTTATTTAGTGCAATTCGTTTAAATGGGGAAAGCGATGCCTCAATTGTTCTCCTGTACAATTCATGTTTAAATATTACTCTATTGTTCTTAATAACGATGATTTGTAGTGCAAAACAATGATCCATTTCTGCATCCCAGCTAGATTTAATTTTACCAAACCGATTAATTTCTAATCCGCCGGGGATTACAGAACATATTTCCCAGGCATTTTTTGTTCCTTCCGCTTGTCGGTGATAAACAGAAAGTATGGAATCTTTAATGTTGTCAGGAACACCGGGACTATAACTTGCAAGTATCTCTGTTACATAAAATGGATTACCTCCGGAAATACTAAATACATCTTCGCCTTTATAACCTCTTTCTTCAGACATTTTTTCCACAGCCTGTCTCGATAAAGGTGATAACTGCATCCGGCTGAAAGAATCCGGAGGTAATTGTCCTACAACATTTCTAAAAGGATGATTGTCAAAAATTTCATTATCACGATAGGTGAGAATAAAAAGACAATGAAGACGATTGATGCGTCGTGCAAAAAATTTTATAAAGTCCAGGGTAGCTTCGTCAGCCCAATGTATATCTTCAATAACAATCAGGATCGTTCCTTTCTGAACTTCTATCTCACGAAACAGCTGGCTGAATAAAACAGACCTGTTGGTTGTATCCAGGTTATTGTCACCACGAATCTGCCAAACAATATCATATATCGGCGCCAATGGTCGGGGAGTAAACAATGCATCACAAGTCCCGCGATAAATTTTACAATCTTTTTTTTTATCCTGGCAAAACGCTTTTATTAATGAAGTTTTGCCAATGCCGGCTTCGCCACTCAGTAATACACATTGGCCTTCGCCTTCCACAACACTTCCAAACTTCACTTGAAGAGTATCTAAAAAGTCGGCTCTCTCGATCAGCTCAGTTTGCATATCTAAAAATAAGGAATGGTTAACGATAAAATAGGGCAAATTCCTTAAACGCTTTACAGGACTGAAAGGTTGCTCTAGGACAAATTCAATTCGAGATTTTCTTAGCGCATTTTTAATATGATATTTTATTCTGGTTTAACTGCTTTCATATCAATCTGTACCCTTCCACTGCTGCAGTCTGCATTACAATCAAAAAATGATAAGCGGTCATTATAAAGAACTTCTGATTTTCTTAACATTTTCTCTCAGTCAATTTCAAAAGGCAGCCGCTTAAATCGACGTATTATCAATATTAAAAATGAGGTGCTTGAATTCTAAAATAGGGAGGATTCCTTACACCTGTCAACTGAATTGAAAGTTGCTTTGCCGAAGAATTCAATTAATTAATTTTTAAACTCAACATTTTCTTATTATGAAACTTCATTTTGCCTTTACAGGATTTGTCGCCACTTGTCTCTTTTCGTTTAACATGGGTGCCCAGACCGGAAAGTTTAATCAACAGTCATCAAAAAATATTTATATAGATGTGCATCATCTTGGCGCAGGGAAAGCTACTGCTAAAGATGTAGAAGAAGCACATAAAAAAGACCTGGCGGTTCAAAAAAAATATGGAGTTACTATTCTGAAATACTGGTTTGATGAAGCCAAAGGAGACGTGTATTGTCTTTCAACTGCAGACAATTCAGAATCTATTCGCAAAACTCATGCAGAGGCACATGGGCTTTTACCAGCAGAGTTTTACCAGGTAACAGAAGGACAGGAAGCAATTATGAAAGGAAAAAATGATCTCTACCTGGATGTGCATGAATTGGGTGAAGGGAAAGTTACTGCTGCTGATGTAGCCGGTGCGCATCAAAAAGATCTTGCAGTGCAGGGAAAATATGGAGTCAATCTTATCAATTATTGGGTTGATGAAAAAAAAGGAATAGTTATGTGTTTGGCCCAGGCTCCTGATTCAACCGCATTGATCAATACACATAAAGAAGCACACGGCTTAGTTCCAATTAAAGTAATAAAAGTGAAACAAGGTCAGTAAACATTATTCCCGTTTTCCCCTCTCTGTTTATGAAAAAAATTATAAAAATTTTTGGCCATTTTTTCCTCAAACAAAAAACCTTTTCATCACTCTTCTCTGAGGCGGTATTAGAGGGGATACGGGAAACATATAAAGAAATGGGATACCGGTTTGATGTTAATGAAGATGAGGAAACATCGAGCAAAAAACAAACCAGGTGTTAAGGTTTTCAAGAAATGGTGCCCGTTATTAATCCGAGGAAATGAAATTTTATTGACCAGTATTATAAGTAAAAAATGAAAAAAGTAACCGTCTTATCAAGTTTATTGGTTTTAGTGATTTCAGTTGTAACGTCTTGTATTAAACAAACTGAAGTGCAGTTGCCAGTCAGCAATCAAGTTGACAGAAAAGTTCAGTTTGGCCTGTATACAGACAAAGATCTCTCAGGTGATAATAATACTATCACATTTAAATTATCTATCCTAAAAATCACAAACGAGGTGTCCGACGGTTCGTCGCCGGATTCACCAACCCAAGTTCTCTGGGATTCAATATTGGCTCCTATGAAAATAAAAGAGATTCCTCAATTAGCCCAAAAGTTGGTTATCGAAAAAACTGTAATTGCGGATGAAGCATCCCTGCTAAAAGTTGGCTTCTTTTATACGATAGAAAATGTGGGGCATGCAACGCATTTCAATACTTTCCCTGCTGGCGAAACTTTTAAAATAGTTGATTTTAATTTCCAATAACTAGCATTAAAAATTGATCAGCATATATTATTTAGCCTGATTCACACATAAATATCAAAAACCATTAAACATATAAACATGCTAAACACTTTCGATCCCGGAAGCAAAAAGATTGATGAAAGAGATTTAGGTGGAATGTATCAAAAAAATAAAACAGTGCCTTTTCATTATAATAATAGAGAAATTGGCCTGGTTAATATGATACACCTGCCTGAAAAAAAGAAGAGAACAAGATTAGTGGTAAAAAGGGGAATAGAAAATATTTCCATGATCCTTGACAATGTTGTTCTTTTTTATACTCAAAACAAAATTGTCTACACCGTTGATGATATGGGCAAAAAGTATATAGTGGAAAGAAGTCTTTCCGAATTGACTTATGAACTAGACAATAGCATTTTTTTCAGAGCAAATCGCCAGTACATAATTAATATCAATCATGTAAAAAGTTTCAAAGCTTATGAAAAAGTGAAATTGAAAGTTGATCTAAAGATAGACGAAGTAAATACACAGCATTGTGTTATAGTCAGCCAGGAAACAGCTCCGGCATTCAAAAAATGGATTCATGAAGCATGAGCAATTTAAGGTTATATGGGAGGATAATGAAAATTAGGTAATTTGTTTTTTGACTTCAGCCAGATGTTATTTATGAACGTGGATGTCTTTTATCTCAGTGGTCTTTGAATGTTTATACATATTACGCTGAATTTCCGGTGCGATGCTTTATCTTCAGTCTCTTCGTACCAATTTCTTTGCAGCATCTTCCTCCAAAAACCAGTGCATTGTTCCATCGTCTGAATTAATTAACTGCGCCGGGTAAGTTTCAAAATCCTTTTCACCTTCTAATACTTCATATACTGCGTTGGCTTTTGTTTCTCCATAAACTAAAAAAGCGATTGCATGCGCCTCATTGATCAATGGAGCTGTCATTGTAATACGATAAGATAGGGGATCGGCTAAATGAACTGCCTTCACAAGGGCTTTCTTTTCATGTAGTACAGGCGTATGAGGAAATAAGGAAGCAGTGTGACCGTTATCTCCCAGTCCCAATAATATCAGATCAAATCGTATAGGTTTATTTTTAAAATATGAGACGATCCGTTGCGCATATTTTTTTGCTGCTTCATCAGGAGGAACAGCAGTATTGATATAAAAAATATTTGCATCCGCGATCTTTAACGGGTCAAACAAAAATTTCTTAGCCATGGCTCCGTTATTCTCAGGACTACTAAAAGGAACACACCGTTCATCTTCAAAGAAAAAATAAATTTTATCCCAGTCAATTTGATTGCTGAAACCCCAGGATGCTAATAATTGATATAATTTTTTTGGCGAGTTACCACCAGATAGAACAATTGTACATTCATTCTTTTCTTTAATCGCACTGTTTACAATTTGTACAAAATAATTGGCCAATGCTTCTATTACTTCATCTGTCGTTTTATAAATATGAAGTTTCATTGTATTAAACTTTATTATTAACAGGCAAGGAGAACCAATGAAAACCATCGGCAGCGATCAATGCTTCAGCCAGTTCAGGCCCCCATGAATCAGCTGAATAATTAGGAAAACTCAATGACGGTTTCATCCATGCATGTATAATAGGCATCAGTAGCTCCCATGCTGCTTCTACCTGGTCACCACGCATAAACAATGTTTGATCTCCCTGCATAGTATCCAGCAATAGTGTTTCGTATGCTTCCGGAGTATAACTGGAGTAAGTGGTTTTATAATCAAATACCATATCAACTGTATTCAATAGCATATCCAGCCCGGGACGTTTGCCCTGTACTTGTAAACGGATACTCATTTCCGGTTGTATACTAATGATCAAACGATTTTGTTGCCAGCTTTCGATTGCCTCGGGCGGGAATACAGAATGGGGAATATCTTTGAATTGAATACTTATCAATGAAGACGACTGATGTAAACGTTTACCTGTTCTTACATAAAATGGAACTCCCTGCCATCGCCAGTTGTCAATAAAAAAATTGATCGCTGCAAATGTTTCTGTATTTGATTGTGGATCCACACCTTTTTCTTCGCGGTAGCCCGGCACTTCTTTTCCCTGCATCCACCCTTTTCCATATTGACCCCTTACAACAGAAGCTCTGATCTCTTCCGGGGTAAACCTTCGCATAGCATGTAATATATCCACTTTACGGCTATGTATTTCTACAGCATTAAAATTATTAGGTGGTTCCATTGCTATCAGGCATAGCAATTGGAGAATATGATTTTGGATCATATCCCGTAAAGCACCTGCGCTTTCATAATACTCACCCCGGGCTTCTACTCCCAATTCTTCTGTCACTGAAATTTGTACATGCTGAATATAATTCCGGCTCCATAATGGTTCGAGAATGGCATTTGCAAAGCGAAATGCCAGGATATTTTGCACTGTTTCCTTACCGAGGTAATGATCGATACGATAGATCTGTTCTTCGATATAATTTTCATTCAGCAATTGGTTCAGTGCTTTGGCAGATTCCAGGTCGTGTCCAAATGGTTTTTCAATTACTATGCGAGTGTGATCTCTTTGTTCTGCTAAATTGTTTTTGGCAATATTGGCAGCAATAACCGGAAACAAGGAAGGAGCTACTGCCATATAATGAATAACAACAGCTTTTGCGTTCCATTCTTTTTCGCAGTTAGTGATGAAATTGCATATGCCCTGGTATGCTTCGTAATTATTCAGATCAGCACCTTCATAAAAAAAATGTCCCGAAAATTCTATCCATTTGTCATTTGCTGCTTTTCCGTTACGTGAAAACTGGTTGATGCCCTCCAATAATTTTTGCCTGAATTCTTCTTTGGTTAATTCTGTTCTTCCCGCACCAATAATAGAAAATTTATCAGGCATCCAGCCATCCAGGAACAAATTATACAATGCCGGTATTAATTTCCGCCTGCACAGATCCCCGCTGGCTCCATAAATGACAAAAATTGTTGGTTGTGATTTTATTTCTTTCAAAATAATTTTATTTAATTGTTTGAACTTAGCATGCTCTTTATGTCTTAGCTACTTTTATTCCAATCTGTATGAAAACTTCCTTCTTTTCCAATTAGTTCGTAAGTATGCGCCCCAAAATAATCCCTTTGTGCCTGGATCAAATTTGCCGGCATTTGTTCAGTACACAAAGCATCGAAATAACTTAATGCATTTGTATAAGCGGGAATCGATATACCCGTTCTAATTAATTGAATTACGACCTCTCTTGTGACAGGTTCAATTTTTTTAATGATCGTTTGCACTTCTTTCTGCAATATTAAATGCGATAGTTCATGGTCCTTATGAAATGCATTGTAGATTATTTCTAAAAAAGAAGCCCGGATGATACAACCACCCCGCCAGATCTTTGCTATTTCATCTAATCTCAGTTTATAATCATACATGACAGATGCCTTTGAAAGTAAATGCATGCCTTGGGCATAAATGAGGATCATTGAAAAATAAAATGCATCTTCCAATTTCACCAGTAATTCATCTTTATTTAACTCCGTAATATTATTGTTATCGCTTTTATATGCAGCGGCTGCTTCAGTTCGCAATGATTTGTATTTTGATAGGTCACGTATGGCAACCGCTATGTCTATAGTTGGGATGGGCAATTCAAGATCGGTTGATATTTGTGTGGTCCATTTGCCGGTGCCTTTTGCTTTCGCCTCATCTTTTATCTGGTCTATTAAATAGCTACCGTCCACATTCGTATATAAAAAAATATCGGCTGTAATTTCCAGCAAATAAGATCGCAGCTTACCATTATTCCACTCAGCAAATACCTGGTGAATTTCTTCATTGTTCATCTTCAATCCTTTTTTCAAAACTTCATAGGTATCCGATATCAGTTGCATTAATGCATATTCAATTCCATTATGCACCATTTTTACAAAGTGTCCTGATGCGCCCGGACCAATATAAGTTACACATGGCTCGCCATTTACTTTTGCAGCAATAGCTTCTAATATAGGTTTTACAAAAAGATAAGCTTCCTTATCTCCGCCCGGCATCATGCTGGGACCGATTCTTGCACCTTCCTCGCCACCGGAAATGCCCATTCCGAAAAAATGTAATCCTT
>DASYQG010000363.1:0-1609 GCA_036005825.1 Chitinophagaceae bacterium
GTGCAACACTTGCTGCAGGCAATTTCAGATTTGTAATTCCTATTCCTGAAATTGAAATGCAGGCAAACAATCTTATGATTCAAAACCCGGGTTACTGAGATTAGATCATAGTTATCGATAAAATACAAGAGGCACCAACTGCTTGAATGCAATAGATCAAAGCCGTTCCGACATTTCGGGACGGCTTCTAAATTGAAAGATCATTTTCCCAATTCCTTATCAAGAACATCAGCAGCAAAATCAATTTCTTTTTCCGTGTTAAAAATATGGCAAGAGAAGCGTATGCCATTGAACCATTGTTTATGTGTTGGGCGTATACTTAGTTTATGTTTATCTAAAAGCATTTTTACAAATGATGCTCTTTCTATCGTTTCGGGTATAATACATGCGAGCATAGGAGAGGCGAGAGGCGATCCGGCGACAGGACTTACAATTTTTAAATTATTTATATGTGATAGTTTTTCATACAGCCTATTCCGCAATCTCAAATTGTGTTCTTCAACTTTAGTGATGCCAACAGATTCAAGATATTCAATTGCTTTGCCCAATCCCAAAATGCCTGCGGAATTTACTACACCGTTGCCGTCATTGTATGTATTGTAAGATTCTTCAAACTGCATAGGGCGAATAATATCCTGTGCTTCTTTTGACAAATACAACAGGCCAGTCCCTTTTGGTCCCATCAGCCATTTATGTCCACTCGTGGCATAAGCATGACATCCTAATTCTTTTACATTTACTTTAATTGCACCGGCTGCTTGTGCACCATCGACAATACATAAAATATTCTTCGATCTTGCTAATGAAGAAATTTCAGCAATAGGCACCCTGAGCCCGGTAGATGAGAAAATATGACTTACGCTAATAAGCCTTGTCTCATTTTTAATGTTCTTCTTTATATTGGTCAATATAGCGTCGGCATTATTTTCACCCGGTAGAATAGTTATTGTATCAATTACAATTCCATAATATTTGGCAAAATAATTCCAGCATAATGCACCTCCGCCATGTTCCTGGTCAGTAGTAAGAATATGGTCGCCGGCTTTTAATCGCAAACCCTGTGCAATGGCATTCATTCCATTGGTGGTGCTGTTGGTGATCAGCATTTCATTCATGTCGCAACCAAGAAACTTTGCTGCGATGGTTCTTGTTTTTTCGGCCAATGATTCTGCGCCCCATTTGCCATAATATTTTAAGGGCAATGACTCCAATTTTTCCCATACTTTTTTTGTTTCTTCTATAGTTTCCCTGCGGCAAGGACCCAATGTTCCAGTATTTAAATAAATAAGACCTTCAGTAAAAAGATATTCGTTATTTGTTTCCTCGTCAGCAAGCAATGAATTTGTCTGAGCATTTGAAAAAAGAGGAGAGGCAGCATTAATTAAAATACCTCCGGCAGCACCCGCGGAAATTTTTCCTAAAAACTTTCTCCTGCTATGGTTACCAGGCTTCATAAATATTGCTTATGAAATGAAGTTAAGATATACAGGTGAGATTTTTTATGAACTGAATTTACCTTCGAGTTATGCGTTCGTGCTACTCATTTTTTCATTTTGTTTTTTTTCGCTGTTCTGATCTTGTAAAGTCGCAGTGAAAATTCTTTTGGTGC
>DASYQG010000364.1:0-6304 GCA_036005825.1 Chitinophagaceae bacterium
CTGCAAATCCTGACAAGGGAGAAATAACAGAGGAAAGGCCAATTGCCGCGACACCACCGGCGATCTTTCCAAGAAATTGTCGGCGATCATTGTTGTCAACATTGTTGCTTTTCATAAATAGTTTTTTTAATGGTTAATGGTTTTGTGCTTCACCTATTTGGGAATGATTGAATACCCGTAAGAGTTTTTATTTAAGGCTGAAAATAGTTTGAAGGAAAAAAGAAAAGAAGAGATAATGATTCAATGGATCCTGATCTTGAGTGAAATAGCCTTTTTTTTGAGCAAGAGAATTTTGCAAAAATGGGAATAATATGGATGACCGAGCAAAAAATTGTTTCTGAGCTTCGTGTTTGCAATTATGTAATTATGTGAGCGATCTGTGAGAGCAACACATTATTTTCTTCTGGAAGTTTATTTGAATGAAATAAAAGTATTGCTCCCAACTATTTAAACATGTAAAAGTTTATGTTTTGCATGAAGATGACGACAAGATATTAAGCATTATATTTTTTTTCAGAGAAACCCTCTATTGAGCTTTTTGGTAAAAATCTAACTTGTTCCTTAGTTCAGTAATTTCATGCTGCATGTTTTCAATTCGCTTAAGTAAGATACTTATAGCATCAATACCTTCAGGATTAATATTCAATTCCTGGTGAAGACGTACGATTTGTTCCAATTTTGATAATTCATTACTTCGAACACATATTGCTTCATTTACGATTATAGTTTCTACCAGCCCATATTCTTCCAGTGACCGGATAAATGAGATCTCAACCTGGTGGTGGCTGCAAAATTCATCAAGAACTATCATGTCTTCGGTTTCCATTCAATTATTTTTTAGGATGATGATTTTGATAATTGCTCAAACAAGTCTTTTTGTTTATCTGTCAGGTTTGTGGGGATCTTTATTTGAAATGTGATCACCATGTCGCCAAACTCACCTTCTTTTTTATATATGGGAAAGCCTTTTCCTTTCAATCTTATTTTTGTTCCATTTTGTGTTTCGTGTTTCACCATGAGTTTTACTTTTCCATCGAGTGTATCAATAACAATCTCTCCACCCAGTACAGCGGTATACAGGTCAAGATCAACAGAAGTGTGAAGATCATTTCCATCCCGCCTGAATTTTGTGGTATTACTGATATGAAAGCTGATATAAAGATCTCCATTGGGACCACCATTAATACCTGGTCCGCCATGCCCTTTGATCTTTATTTGTTGCCCATTCTCAACACCCGCTGGAATAGTGATCCGGATATTTTTATTATTGACCGTCAATACCTGTTGTTGAGTTTTGTAAACATCGGTAAGATTCAATTTTAACTCGGCATGATAATCCTCACCGCGAAACTTTGTTTGTCTTTGCCGGAAACCACCGCTTCCTTTGTCTCCGAACATTGACGCAAAAAAATCAGAGAAGTCACCGTCATTAAAATCACCGGAGAATGTTTCTTTTCCAAAACCCTGTTGCTGTGATTGTCTTGCCTGTTCAAATTGTTCGGCATGTTGCCAGTCCTTTCCATACTGGTCATATTTTTTTCTTTTTTCAGGGTCGCTTAAAACTTCATTGGCTTCGTTGACCTGTTGAAACTTTTTATGAGCTTCTTTATCATTTGGATTAAGATCGGGGTGGAGTTTTCTTGCCAACTTGCGATATGCTTTTTTAATATCGTCCTGTGTTGCATTCTTATCTACACCCAATACTTTATAATAATCTATGAACTCCATTAGTTGAGGTTATAAATTAATTTACTTCGCTTAATAAAATTAAGAAAAAGATAGTGAGAGATTATTTTTTGCATCGATCTCGCATTCATAATTCCTCAATAAATTTTCACATCATCTATAAACACATAGCCTATTCCCGCATTTTTAATGATAATCTTTAGAGTTTCATAATAATCTGTTATCATAAAAGTATATTCAGTTGCGCTGATTTGTGTAAAGGACATAGAAACTCCCTGGAATAATATCCTGATAACTTTCAAAAGTTTCCCATCACTGTCTTTTTGCATCACTTCCTGGTACATCAAATTGGGGAATCTATTTTTTACATCATCGATCAGGGCATTTACTTCTGCTTCATTTATGTCTTTAGACAAGCTCGTGATCATTCTGTTGGTTGAATTATTGAATTGAATGGTTTCAACTGCTATCGAATCATTTTCATTCCACTTTTGCTTGCTAACCTCATCAAATCTTTCGTTTATTTTCACGAGCCTGGCCCCAAGCTTCTCATATTCGCCTTTAAATTTTTCAGGCGGATAGGGAGTATTTAGTTTTATACCCCATAAAGGAAGAGATACTGTGTCTCTTCTCGGTCTTAGCCGGGTAAACATATTACTATCACTTTGAAAAACAGCTATATATTCTCCAATGGCAAAAAGATATTTTTTTCCGTTGATGCTATCCGAATATACTTCGAGGGTATCTTTTTTACAACATGCTTTTTCGCCTTTTACCCTGTATGTATTATAGAATATAATAGCGGAGTCGTTAATGATCGGCAGCTTGCCCTGATTGGCAAAAAAACTGTCCAGTGGTGCAAATTGTAATGAATCGGGAAATGGAAATTTTTTCATACCGGGATAATAACTTGGGTCCGGCGAAAAAAAATTGATGACAAAGGCCCATAACTCTTTTTTATTACCAGCGTTTTCTTTACAGGATAGAAAAAAGGAAACAGCGAAAATACTTATTGCTGATACCCGTGCCAGGATTATTCTATTCATTGGTTAGGTTGAAAAAATATTAAGTTAGTCAATTTCCGTTAATTGCGTGCTGACAATAGGTGGAGAACTTTGACAGAATTACCAAAACTTCCACCATGGGTTATAAGATTTCACTAAGTATGATACAGTTTTTTGTTTGTGATAATCGGTTTCATTATACTTAATTGTCTTGCCGTCATATCCAATTATATATATACTGCCATTAAAATCTTTAAGTGTAATTCTATTGCCTTGTAAATTCTTTATGGACGAGAGCCCGGGTGGACGGCAAGATGTTGCGGGCCATTCATTTTTCCAACCCGATCTTTTTCATGAGAGCAATATAGCGTGGTTCATTACGCAGGTTCTGAAGACGTGGTTCCATTTTCAGGTATCGTACTGAACCTGATTTTTCTTCACAAGCTTTTTCTAACCATTTCAATGCATTTTCTTTATCGTTTAGTCCAGCATAAACAAGAGCGAAAAAAAATGGAGATACTGGTACATTTTTGTTTTCAACAAACAAAGTGTCAAGAATGCTCCGTGCCGATGCATTGTTTCCACTGGATGCATAAACATGTCCAAGCGCAGCCAAATAATTTGCATCGCCTGGATAAATTTCTAATGCATGTTTGAAATCTTTGATTGCTTCATCATACATTTTTTTTTGCTGGTAAGCCATCCCCCGTATCCAAAAAGTGCCTCCTGCCTTTGGATTCAGTTCATGGTTTTATTTTCCTGTCTGATCGCTTCATCATAGTTTCCTGAAGCGAGATAAGCCATACCGAGATCAGCATTTATTCGTGTTGAAAGAGGATCAAGCTCCCTTGCTTTCTTCATCTGGTCAACCGCTTGATTTGATTTTCCTATTGCTGTAAGACAGAGAGCATACCAATGGTGAGCCAGCACATAACCGGGATCCAATTCAATGGCCTCTTTAAAACCTTCTTCTGCACTTTCCCATTTCCATTCATGCAGGTTAATGTGGGCAAGAGAATTGTGCGCCTCGGCAAGCATCCCGTTGATCTTTAAAGCCCGTTGGGCAGCATCTTTTGCTTTTGCTGTTGATTCATCAAAAGACATTAACTCATAATCATAAAGAGTAAGATAAGTGTCTGCCAACCCGGAGTATGCCACCGCATAATTAGAATCCTTCTTTATCGCATCTTCAAAATACCCGATCGCTTTCTTTATTCCATCATCTGTTCTCATGTTCCAGTAATAGCGACCTTTCAGATAATCCTCATGTGCTTCAGTATTTTTTGTGAAACTTCCGGCTAACCGGTTTGCTTGTTTATCACTCAACTTGATCTTTAAAATGTCAACTATCAACTTTGAAATTTCATCCTGCATTGCAAATACATCCTTTATCTCTATCTCACGATCATAAGTTTCAGACCAAAGGTGAGTTCCGTTTTTTACTTCGACCAACTGCGCTGTAATACGGATCGTATTACCTGATTTGCGTACACTGCCTTCCAATATATTAGCAACACCAAGGTCCTTGCCGATCTTACGGACATCCTGATTTTTTCCTTTAAAAGAAAAAGACGAAGTTCGTGAGATCACTTTCAGGTCCTGGATCTTTGATAATAGATTTAATAATTCTTCACTCATGCCTTCACTGAAATATTCCTGGTCCTTGGCCTCGCTCATATCGACAAAGGGAAGTACGGCAATGGATTGGTCATTTGATGCGGCTTCAACTTTACCTATAAAGAATGTTATATAAATTAAAAACCCGGCTGCAAATAAAATGATGATCAACGATATGGTAATTGTGTTCCGTTTCTTTCCGGATCTTTTCCTGAGTTTTCCTTCCATCTTACTCCGCTGCGGAATAAATAACCCTTCATTGCTAAGAGCAAATACTTCCAGAGGCTTATCGACATTTTTAAAATTAAATTGACCAAGTGAAACAGAAGTGAGGGAAGAATTGTTTTTTATTTTATCATGAAATTCACCCGAAACTAAAATTGTATTAGCTTGTCCTAACGATTGAACTCTTGAAGCCACATTGACTCCATCACCTAAAGCTTTTGCATCTTCAAAAAAAACTTCACCTATGTGTAAGCCGATCCGTAGGGGGACAACAGGTTCGTTTTTCAATTCCGTTTGAACAGCAAGAGCACAATTAGCTGCATCAGTAGCATTGGGAAAAATGCAAAGACTGCCATCGCCATAATAATTTAATACCTGGCCATTATATTGACTTACTAATTTTTCAAGTGAAGAGTTATAATGTTTAATTACCGTCACAGCTTTTTGTTCATCAGCCTGCATCATGGCCGTGTAACCGACAATGTCGGTAAACATAATAGCGGCGAGCTGGCGGGCCTGCGACATGAATTCGTTTTTTAATGTGTAGATGTAACTCTTAAAGATACTTCAGTTAGTATCAAAAACGTTCAGAATTTTGTATTCATGACAACGGAACAGGGTTTCAATAACAAACTAAAGTAGAGGGCCGGTGACAAAAAATTCGATGTGCCTGGTTCGAAAAAATTGTAACTTACTTTATTAATTCTTATCATGATCTACAGAAAACACTTACTTCTTCTCTGCTCTTTTTTTTGTTTGCAATTGTCATTTGCTCAAAAAAATAACTCGCGGCCAAATATTATTTACATGATGGCTGATGATATGGGTTATGCTGATCTGAGTTGTTATGGTAGAAAAGATTATCAAACCCCGAATCTTGACAAACTTTGCTCACAAGGAGTAAAATTTATGAATGCGTATGCTACTGCGCCAGTATGTACTCCAACAAGAGTTGCATTTTTTACAGGCCGGTACCCTGCACATTTAACTGCTGGTTTATATGAACCTATTGCCGAAGGACCAAAAGACAGTCTCATTGGTTTATCATCCCAGGATCCATCTATTGCTACTCTTTTAAAAAAAGCAGGCTACCAAACCTATCTGGTTGGCAAATGGCATTTAGGATATAGGCCTCAGTTCAGTCCAATAGCTAATGGGTTCGATTATTTCTTTGGATTTCATGCAGGAGCAACAGATTATATTTCTCATGTAGATCAAAGAGGCAAGCCTGACCTTTATGAGAACGACCGACCTGTACAAAAAGAAGGATACAGTACGGATATATTTACAGAAAAAGCTATTGAGATCATAAGGATGTCTCATGAAAAACCATTTTTCCTGGCTCTCACATTTAATGCGCCTCATTGGCCTTGGCAAGGACCGACTGATAAACCTTATGATACGATGCGATGGACCGCTGGTGGTTCAGCGGCTATTTATGCTGCTATGATGAAAAGTCTTGATGATGCGGTTGGCAAAATTGTGAAGACAGTCGATGATCTTAAGCTGTCCAATAATACGATCATCATTTTTACAAGTGATAATGGAGGGGAACGTTATTCTGATAATGGCATTTACCAGGGAAAAAAAATGTCACTTTGGGAAGGAGGTATCCGTGAACCGGCATTTGCAAGATGGACAGGAAAGATCAAAGAAAATTCTGTCACTGACCAGGTAACAACGACAATGGATTGGACAGCGACAATTCTCTCAGCTGCCGGAGCTAAGGCCGATACAAAGTTTCCCCTGGAAGGAATTGATATTATGCCAAT
>DASYQG010000365.1:0-10455 GCA_036005825.1 Chitinophagaceae bacterium
CAGAAAGATCGGGATGACGCATTAATGCATTATCATCTAAATTCATTTTACAATCAACAGCAACAATTTTATCATCCGCCGCTTTGAACAATGGATTGATCTCAAGCATTGAACAATCTAATCCTACATACGCATTATATAGATTGGTCACGAACCTTACGCAATTCTTAAAAGATTCACCACTCAATCCTAAATTGAAAGCTATCTTTCTTGCCTGGAAGGGTTGCAAACCACCAGCAGGATGAACCCATTCTTTAAAAATTTTTTCTGGAGTATTGTGCGCCACTTCTTCAATATTCATTCCGCCTTCTGTACTATACATAAATACATTTTGTCCCTTGCTGCGATCAAGCAATATGGATAGATAAAATTCTTTTCTTTCAGTGGGGCCATCATAATACATGTCCTGCGCCACCAAAATTTTATGAACCACTTTACCGGCGGGCCCGGTTTGTAAAGTCACTAACGTACCTCCTAAAATTTTTTGCGCAAAATCCACTACCTCATCAAGACCTTTCCCAACTTTTACACCATTGATCCCATTTTCTTTTATTTTTCCTTTGCCACGTCCACCCGCATGTATCTGTGCTTTTACAACGGCAAACGGGCTTCCGAACTGAGTTTTAATTTGGCGATATGCTTCTTCAGCTTCATGCACAGTACCGCATGCAATACCTTCCTGCACGGGAACATTATATTTTTTTAAAAGTTCTTTAGCCTGGAATTCGTGGAGATTCATATTGGAAAAATTTTGGCGAAGATAGAAAGAACTGTTTATAGTTTATGGTTTGCGGTTTATAGTTTCCAGCTTTTGTAACTCCGGTTGAACTTCGTTGCGACGCTCCTTTCAGGTATCTGTTCGCTATTGAGCTTTTTATTATCTTTCATTCATGAGATGGGCAATTGTCATATTCGCTTTATTTATTCTTTCTTGCCAAACAACAAAAAAGATCGATGCTCCACAACGAACATCTTCACTTACCGGCAACGATTTTTATCACCAGGCCTTTGCCATGAAATGGAAGGAGAGGGATTCATTTGCATTAAAAGAAATTCTTGCCGGTAATATTCCCTCGTTTCTAAAAAAATTTGAAAGAATAAAGGTTTCGATCACTGATTCGATTACAGGTAAAAGGATCAATGCAGAATATTTTGTTTCCCCAGATTATCTGAGCATTGGCACTGATGATAATTGGGCAAGAATAAACATCACTCCATTAGCAGCGCAAAAAATTGCAGACAGCTTTAATTGTTTTTTACCAACAAGAAAGATGGTGGATGATATTTATAAAGCGGCTAAAGTAAAATTAGAACCGGTTCCTATGTATGCATTCCGTGACAGCACCCCAACTATGTGGCATCATCATTTGATAATCGAAGGACAACGAAAAGGAAGAAAAGGCTTGATCGCCGGCATTCAAAAAGATGTTGTGATCAGTGGTAAAATTTCAAGAGATCCCAAACCTGATCGTGTAGCAATTTATGGCTGGCATAAATTAGATGGTAATCCAATTCAGCCGTTATACACTGGGCATATCTATTGGTGGGTTGATTATAGCCAGGGCATCCGTTTAGTTTACCGAAAAATAAAAGTCGGGAAAAAATGGATAGATTATACCGAGGTTTTAAATGATCCTGTTCTTAAAAAAATTTTATGTGATGAAGAATGGTGTGATTTTTACCGCTATAATTATTAAAGTACTTACGAGTAGCTTCTTATATCAAACTTCATCGCCAAAAAATCTATATTTGCCGTCTTATCTTTCTCTATGGGTAAAAAAGCAATGAAACAACTGAATGAAGCAGTTGATTATTTAAAGAAAAAATATAAACATCAACCCGAAGTGGGCATTGTGTTGGGTAGTGGCCTTGGGAACTTTACTGAAGAAATTGAAATCGAAAAAGAAATTGATTACAGCGATATACCAAATTTCCCGGTATCAACTGTAGAAGGTCATAAAGGCAAATTGATCTTCGGCAACCTTTCAGGAAAAAAGATTGTTTGTATGGGTGGTCGCTTTCATTATTATGAGGGCTACTCATCAGATGAAGTTGTTTTTCCAATCCGCGTACTTGGTTTATTAGGCATTAAAACATTATTGCTTTCAAATGCGGCCGGAGGTGTCAACCCATCATTTAATGTCGGGGATATTATGATCATTAAAGATCATATCGGCATTGATATGCGTAATCCTTTGATCGGAAAAAATATTGATGAGCTTGGTCCACGTTTTCCTGATATGAGTGAGCCCTATAAAAAAGAATTAATAGAAAAGGCAAAAGTGGTAGCAGCCAATTTGCAAATTGAGGTAAGGGAGGGAGTGTATTTTTGTGTAACAGGACCAACTTATGAAACTCCCGCCGAGTATAAAATGATCCATATAATTGGAGGCGATGCTGTCGGCATGAGTACGGTACAGGAATGCGTTGTTGCCAATCACATGGATATTCCTGTTTTCGCAATGAGTGTGATCACGGACCTGGGTATCAGGGAAGATCATACCAAGATCACTCATGAAGAGGTTTTACATTTTGCCAAAGCTGCCGAGCCCAAACTGGCCGCTATTTTTAAGGAATTGGTTGCAGTACTTTAACTTTTGATATTCCCGGTTTTATTTTTGCAATAGTAATTTCACCTTTTAATTTTTTACACTGGCATTAAGATCTACATATTTCCTTTTATTACTATTGTTTTCAGGAACGACCTTTTCTCAACGAACAAATCCTATGGGAAGAGGAATCAATAATTTGCCCGGTCAGGTGCAAGGGCGGTTCTCCGGTGCATTATCCGGATCAGGTTCAGACAGTCTTCAGCATCGCGATAAATACGAGGATTCAATTACGATCTATTATCAATTGCCTTTTTCTGTTCAACGAAACAAGATCGATTCTTCGATAATAGATTTCAACAAACGTTTTCCGATACCAGCCGATCATGTTTTTCTGGGAAATGTCGGGACCGCAACTCATTCAATTTTTTTTCAACCCAACATGCGCAGTGGATGGGATCACGGCATGCACGCATTTGATGCATATCGCTGGGACCTGGAAACGATTCGCTTTTTTAATACGACAAAACCGTATACAGAATTAGCGTACCTGCTTGGTGGCAGAACCGAACAGGTAATAGAGATCACTCACACACAAAATGTAAGACCGAACTTTAATGTATTACTTCAATATCGTCTTATTAATGCGCCGGGGTTTTTTAAAAATCAGAGAACAAATGATAATAATTATCTTGTTACTACCTGGTACCAGTCAACAAACAAAAGGTACAATAATTACGCTGTATTTCTTGCCAATGCGTTGCAATCAGATGAGAATGGTGGTTTAAGACACGACAAAGATTATTTGAATGATCCTATCTACAATGACCGGTTCAATATTCCCACCAAAATAGGTGGTGATGCACAATTTGGCACAAATTTTTTTAGCTCAACCTTATATACTGGAAATCGGTATGCTGATCTTCATTTCATGGTTAAGCAGCAGTATGATCTTGGTCAAAAGGATTCCATCGTTGGCGACTCAACTGTCATCCCTTTATTTTATCCAAGGCTCAGGTTTGAGCATGTTTTCAAGTATGGCAGTTATAAGCAAAAGTTTATGGACACACCCAATTTGGAAATAGGGTACTATCCTTCTCCAACATATTACGACACAGCCTATAATTATGCGTTAGTGGATAGCACTTTGACTCTTTTAGACAGGTGGAAAGAAATAACTAATGAGTTTTCGATCTATACATTTCCTGATGCTAAAAATCAATTACAATTTCTTAAGCTTGGCATTGTGTTACAAAATCTGAAGGCAACTACAAATAAGGGTACAGGTTCATTTTACAACCTTAGTGCGCAGGCAGAATACAGGAATATGACCCGTGACAAAAAATGGGATGTTACAGCCGCAGGAAAACTTTTTTTGACCGGATTAAATTCCGGAGATTATGAAGCCTTCGTAAATCTGAAAAGGATCGTATCCCGGAAAGGGGATTATGTTGATCTTAGTTTTAGAAATGTAAATCGGACTCCTTCGTTTTCTTTTGATAGTCTCAGCAGTTTCTACTTTGATACACCAAAAGATCTCAACAAGGAAAATATTACGCTACTCAATGCATCATTCTATTTAGCAAAACCCGCCCTTGAAATTTCCGGCAATTATTATCTTGCAAGCAACTATACTTACTACACAGACTATTACAAAGTACAACAGGAAAATGCCCTGTTTAATGTTTTGCAGATCTCGCTTGGGAAAGTATTCAGAATTGGTAAACGGTGGTTATGGCATACAGACGTTTACTTTCAACAAAAGGCAGGCAATGTTGATTTGAATCTCCCAACGATTTTTACCCGAAACCGCATCGGTTATGAAGGAACCCTTGGATTCAGGAAACTAAATATTGCAACAGGTTTTGAAGTTAAATACCATACGCCTTACGATGCAGATGGATATTCACCTGCGATAGGTAAATTCTTTTACCAGGACAGTGTTCGGATCAGCAACCGGCCCGATATCTCATATTATATTCATTTTCGGATTCGAAATTTCCGGGCTTTCGCCCGGGCGGAGAACCTGAATACAATAACTACTGAAAATGGCTTCGGTTTCAGGCATAATAATTTTGCGGCTCCGGACCAGCCTTACCCGGGCCTGAACTTCCGCTTGAGTATTTACTGGATCTTTCTTAATTGATTGATAAATTATTACCATTCATAAATTTCTTTTCAAAGTCATAGAGTTTTGCTAAAAAGCCGTGTTATCTTTGTTTTAACCAGTAAAAATGAAAAAGGGCATTGCCACCATATTACTTGTTCTATATGTTGCTTTCAGCAGTGGTGTAGTTATTAGTTTTCACTACTGCATGGATACCTTTGATTCGGTACAACTCGGCGCCAAAAAATCTGATTATTGTGGTGTTTGCGGCATGCATAAATCAAAAGGCAATGAGTGTTGTAAGGATGAAGTAAAGATCTTCAAGATACAGGATGATCAACAGACAGCTGGTATCAGTTTTAAATTTTCTTCACCAGATGCTATCGTTGCAACGTTACCAGTTTGGAATGAAACATTGCTGGTTAGATCTACTCATCAACTTTTCTTACATACACATTCTCCACCTTTAAGTGCGCAGGATACCTACTTACAAAATTGCGTTTTCAGAATTTGAGATTGATTTTTATGAACCGGGCATAAGTGCTACTATGTAACATTTGTTGCGTCGCACTCTTGTACGTTCATATCGCTATTCACCATTTAATGAATAGTAGGATTATCATAAAAAAATTAATCGAGTTATAATTCTAAAATTAAGATCATGAAAACGATAAAAATATTTTCAACACTTCTTGTTTGTTGCGCAATTGCAACAACTTCTTTTTCTCAGAAAACAAAAACTGACAGCTTCCAGGTTTCCGGTAATTGTGGTATGTGTGAATCCAAAATTGAAAAAGCTGCAAAAGCAGCCGGCGCCACTTATGCTGAGTGGAATAAAGACTCAAAGATCATTACCGTTAAGTACAATTCCACTTCATCCAATCTTGCTAAAATTCAGAAAAGTATTGCCGGTGCTGGATATGATAATGTAGGTGTAAAAGCCACAAATGAAGCATACGATAAACTTCATGCTTGCTGCAAATATGATAGAGCAGAATCAAACCAGGCAAAAGCTTGTTGCGATACTGAAAAATGCACTAAAGAAGATTGTGCAGGAACAGATTGCTGTAAAGATGGTAAATGCACCATGCAGGCATGTAAAGATGCGGGTTGTTGCAAAGATGGCAAATGTGATATGACAGTATGCGCAGAGAAAGGCTGCTGCAAAAAATCGTGATTTATTTTTAAATTAGAGTAACATGAAAAAGAGTTTATTGTTGCTGGTTGCAGCAATCATATATATAAATGGCTTCTCGCAATTTTCTAAAGCTTCTTTACAGGCAAGTGGACTCACCTGCTCCATGTGTTCAAAGGCAATAAAAGTGGCATTGGAGAAGGTTCCCTTTGTGCAGGAAGTAAAAGTGAATATCAAAAGCCAGGAATACACAATCCTCTTTAAGCAAAACAATAATGCCGATTTTGATGCGTTGAAGAAAGCAGTGGAAGATGCCGGGTTTTCTGTTGCTTCATTTAAAGTGACAGGTAGTTTCTCAAATGTAAGTGTTCAAAAAGATAAACACCTGCAACTTGATGGTAAAAATTTTCATTTTATAAGCAGCAGTGATAAAGTATTGAATGGCGAGCAGACTTTTACCATTGTTGACAAAGATTTTCTTTCAGCAAAGGATTTTAAAAAGTACAGCGCTGCTACAAAAATGGAATGTATAAAAACAGGCAAGGCTGGTAATTGTTGTGTTAAAGATGGTATGCATTCAGAAGAAAGAATCTATCATGTTATCATTTGATCAAAAGCTTCTCTCCCGCTAACAGCAGGAGAGAAGCTTACTTTAATAATTATGAAATGAAAAACCTTCGTATTCTTATCCTGAGTTTTGTCTTTGCATTTTCCGCAGCTGCAGTCAATGCGCAAGGACCAATTCCAAACATCGCCGATAATCGTCTTGACTTTACAGTTGCCGGTATAAAAGGTGACTCAATACAACTTTCCTCATTAAAAGGAAAAGTTTTCCTGCTTGACTTCTGGGCAAGCTGGTGCGGCCCTTGTCGGTATTCAAATAAAAATTTGGTAAAGCTTTACAGTAAATATAAAGACAAAGGTCTTGAAATATTAAGTGTGTCATTGGATGATGAAAAGAGTGCCTGGAAAAAAGCCGTGGCTAAAGATAAGATCACATGGATGCAGGGATTTGATAAAGGTGGGTGGGATTCATTTGCGGCAATAAAATGGCAAGTAGATGCATTACCTGCTTCCTTCCTCGTAAATAAAGATGGTGATGTCGTCGCCATCAATCCCGAAAAGAATGATCTCGAAAAGAAAATTAAGGAGCTTTTAGGACTTAAATAGTAAAGTGAAAATATTCTTACTCGTAATATCAATAATTCTTCCAATAGCTATTAATGCGCAAGAACTTTTTCCGTATACTGAACCGGCGTCTAACATGCCGGCAAAATCGATGAGTTTAAAGATGAGTGCCATGCTGGGAAAAGGCGTGCATGGAAACAAGCTGGAACAACGATATAGTCCCGAGGTCATGTTTGGGATCAATAAAAAATGGATGTTGCATGCGGGGCTTACTCTTTCAAACATGTATGAAAGTTTTTTTTATTACGAATCAGCCCGCATTTATGCCAAGTATCGTTTCCTTTCAATAGATGATGTTCACAAACATTTTCGTATGGCGGCATTTGTAACGGCAGCTTACAGCCGAAATCATCTTCAGCATAATGAATTAAACTTAATGGGTGAGCATAGCGGCTTCCAGGCAGGTTTGATAGCAACCCAACTCTGGAATAAGCTGGCTGTATCAGGCACAGCAAGTCTTATAGAGGTGCTTGATGAAGCAAGAAATAATATGCCGCAAGAATATGCTTTTCAAAGTTTGAATTATTCTTTATCGGCTGGCTATCTTGTTTTGCCATTGAATTATAAAGACTACAACCAAACCAATCTGAATATTTATGCAGAGCTGTTGGGTGGGAGAAATCTTGATTGGGAATATGAAAAATACTTTCTTGACCTGGCTCCATCAATACAATTAATTTTTAAAAGCACCAGCAAATTAAATCTTGGCTATCGTTTTCAATTATCGAGTGATATATACAGGAATATGAAAAATAGTTGGATGGTTAGTTTTGAATATCTATTCCTGAATGCATTGCAGAAAAAGTCTGCGAAATGAGTTAAGTCAGCAAAAATTATTTATACAGATGATCGCTGTCATGTTAGTAAAGTGTAACTAGTTCTAATTTTATCACGAAATGAAGAAAATACTGGCATCCATATTAGCTGTTTTTTATCTCACCTCATCAGTGGGTACCACTGTTCATTTACATTATTGCATGGATAAGTTCATTAATTGGAGCTTATTGAATAGTGATGGTGATAAATGTGGTAAATGCGGAATGAAAAAAGATGGCGGGTGTTGTAAAGATGAAAACAAGTTTGTAAAAAATAATGTTGATCAGAAAGTAGCCGAGTCTTCTATCCAACTTATACAGATGGCAGCAGTTCCTGTGCCAGATGCTTTTATTTATACAGATGAGCATTATTTCTCTTCTTTAATTCTGGAATATCCCATAAGCCATGCACCTCCTCGAAATGATGGCGTGGGGATCTATATTCTCAACAGCGTTTTCCGTATTTAGATTTCACTTACTTATTTGAGCCGGGTTCTGATGGCTATCGGGGTCAGGCTATGTGTTTTTCTATTACATTTTTTAATCTTCAAAATTATTTATATGAAAAAGTTTATGATGCTGATGATAGCAGCTTTAACTATCAGTTCTGTTTCTGTATTTGCCCAAGACAAAGGCGACAAAAAAGATACCACTCAACATAGTGTCTTGTATTCATGTGCCATGCATCCTGGTGTAACAAGCGATAAGCCAGGTAAATGTCCCCAATGCGGTATGGATCTGTCACTTTCTAACAAAGAGGAAATGAAAAAACAGGTAACAAAAAATTATACCTGTCCTGTTCATATTGATGTAACCAGTCATGACCCAGGCAAATGCCCTCAATGTGGAAAGAAACTGAATCTGTCTCCCAAAGAACAAATGAAAACTGAAGTCGTCAAGTTATATACATGTCCTATGCATCCGGAAGTGGCACTTGATAAAGAAGGTAAATGTCCTAAATGCGGTATGGATTTAAAAGAAAAGAAAATTGATAAATCAAATAACCAATATTAATCTCAAATTTAAAACTTCAACCATCAACTATGGTTCGCAAATTAATTGAACTGGCTCTGCGCAACAGGTTTATCGTTCTGCTTTTTGCAGGCAGCCTGTTTGCGTGGGGCCTTTATTCCATCAGGCAAAATCCCATTGATGCCATTCCGGATTTATCGGAAAACCAGGTGATAGTTTTTACTGAATGGATGGGCCGAAGTCCACAGGTGATAGAAGACCAGGTAACGTACCCGTTGGTGAGCAATTTGCAGGGTATTCCGAAAATTAAAAATATCCGCGGGAGTTCTATGTTCGGGATGAGTTTTGTTTATGTGATTTTCGAAGACAACGTTGACATCTATTGGGCAAGAACAAGAGTATTGGAACGGCTGAATTATGCACAACGTTTATTGCCAAAGGAAATAACTCCGACGCTGGGACCCGATGGTACAGGAGTGGGACATATCTTCTGGTATCATCTTGATGCTCCGAAAATGGATTTGGGTGAACAAAGGGCATTGCAGGACTGGTACATCAAGTTTGCATTGCAAACAGTTCCCGGTGTTGCAGAGGTTGCTTCATTTGGAGGATTTGAAAAACAATATCAATTGGTAGTTGACCCGGTGAAATTACAATTCTATAATATCTCCCTGATGGATGTGATGAATAAAGTAAAGGCGAATAACAATGATGTTGGCGGAAGAAAATTTGAAATGGCGGATATGGCTTATATCATTCGTGGGTTAGGCTATATCAAAAATAAAGAGGATGTGGAGAACATTGCATTAAGCAATTACAATGGTATTCCTGTAAGAGTAAAAGACATAGGTAGTGTACAGATGGGCGGCGATTTACGTCTTGGCATTTTTGATGCGGATGGGAAAGGAGAAGTAGTGGGTGGGATCGTGGTGATGCGTTATAACGAGAACGCTAACAAAGTAATTGGAGCAGTAAAAACGAAAATGAAGGAAGTAGAAAAAGGATTGCCGGAAGGAGTAACTTTTAAAACTTCGTATGACAGGAGTACATTAATCCAGGAAGCAATTGAATCAGTGAAAGGAACATTGATTGAAGAAATGATTGTAGTATCCCTTGTTGTGCTCATCTTTCTTTTTCATTGGCGAAGCGCTGCGATTATCCTGATTCAATTACCAATTTCTGTAGCGGCTGGTTTTATTTTTCTCGAAATGTTCGGCATTTCTTCCAACATCATGTCATTAACTGGTATTGCATTGGCTATCGGTGTGGTGGTTGATGATGGCATTGTGATGGTTGAAAATGCCTATCGGCATATCAGCGAGGCTCAAACAAAAAAAATGAATTCACCTGATAAAGCATAATCATGATAAATTGGTTTAAGAGAAGTAAAGACCCATTGACGGAGGAAGAACGAATGAAGATTATTGAAAAATCTTCTAAACAGGTGGGACCAGGAGTATTTTATTCAACCATAATTGTTGTTGCTTCTTTTCTTCCCGTATTTCTTTTAACAGGCATGGAAGGAAAACTCTTCAGCCCATTGGCATGGACAAAAACATTTATACTACTGATAGATGCATTCCTTGCTATTACACTTACACCCGTGTTGATTTCATTTTTTCTTAAAGGAAGAAAGTTGAAGCCGGAAAGCACCAATCCCATTACAAGAACATTGGAAAGAATTTACAC
>DASYQG010000366.1:0-3701 GCA_036005825.1 Chitinophagaceae bacterium
CATTTGCCCCCGGAGGTACTGAAGATTGGTTTGACATTCGCAGTGGTAAATCACGAAACATGAATATCTGGATCCTTATGCAGAGGGTAAACATGGTCAAGCATGTAGTGAATCTTAAGTATGGTATCGGTCTTGAACTAAATAACTATTTTTTTGACGATGAAACTATACGGTTCAAGAAAAATCCTACTATAGTTATCCAGGATGATACATTGCAGGGAGCCAAAAAGAATAAACTCGCTGCTGACTATCTTACAGTTCCCCTGATGATCAACTTCAATTTCACGCCAGACAGAAGAAACGGTTATGGCTTTAGTGTAGGCGTTAGCGCAGGCTATTTGTATAGTTCAAGGCAAAAAGTTAAAACATCTGATGATAAATTTAAAGTCCATGATGATTATGATCTGCGTGACTGGAAAATTTCATATGTGGGTGAAATAACACTTGGAGTTATAAAACTGTATGGCAGTTATGGAATTGAATCCATGTGGGAAAAAGGTCTTGATCAAACACCTTATACTGTTGGCTTGAGGTTTAGCAACTGGTAAGAGTTCTTTAATTTCTCATGATATAACCATCCCGGCCTATTGGGGTGGTTTTTTTATGCACAGAAAAAATAATAAGTAAGTTCTCCGGTTTAGTCACATTCATTTAACATATTTCACCAATAAATTTTCATGGTAAAATCCAGTTGGAACCTCATCAAAAATTCTGTTGTTTTGTAAACGTAGCGTTAAAAGATATCCACCCACCGTAATAAAAGGTTACGGCATGTCGTTTGAAAACAACTCACCCGGACAATTGGAGGATAATGTGTATGAAAACTTTTTGGATGCTCGCATCAGTCATCGCAGGTAGCGGCGTTATTGCTACACATAATTATACAGGTAATAATCCAGACAAAAACCGAAGTAAGAATTCGGCACCGGTTGGCACGGTCTACATCGTTATTGACAAATCAGATTATGAGTTGAGCTTGTACGATGAACAGGGCTGGTATGCTACCTACCCTGTAGTATTTGGCAATAGTTCGCTATCCGATAAAAAAATGGAAGGAGATAAAAATACTCCGGAAGGTACCTTTCATATAGCTTCAAAACGTGTTCATGATAGATGGGATCGCTTTATGGCGCTGGATTATCCGACAAAAGAGAGCTGGGAAAAATTCAACCAGCGAAAATCAAAAGGAGAAATTCCTGAGTCGGCACGAATTGGTGGCGGTATCGGTATTCATGGCACATGGCCGCATGAAGATTTCCAGATCGATCGTTATAAGAACTGGACGATGGGCTGTATTTCGATGAAAAATGAAGATGTAGAGGATCTTTATAAATACACGCCGATCGGAACTAAAATTATTATTCGCCGCTAATTATCGTTTAAGAAATCTTTCACGGTCTCATCCCATTTTGACGCATCTGCGGCCAGCAATGGAATATGCCCGGCTCCCGGATAAATCTCCAGTTTCTTTTTTGAAGAATTGATCGCAGCAAAAATTTTTTCCGTTTCTTTTTTCAAAACATATTCATCATTGTTTCCCCACTGAAGTAAAACGGGACAGTTTATTTTTTTTACATAGCGGGATGTTTGATGACCATAGGCCCAATAGCCTTGTTCGGCACCTGTCCAGAAAGTGACAAAAAAACCAAATGGCTCTCCGGGAAACCCACTGATCCTTGCTCTTGCTCTTATATGATCCTGCAACCTGTCGAAAGGCATTTCAAGAATTATTTTTTGTGGTTTTATATCATATTGCCAGATCGCTTTGGAAATAATAACAGCGCCTAAAGACATTCCCCACAGTATTATATTTTTTTCACCCTTTTTAGAAATATGCTCAAAAGCCAGTTTCACTTCTTCTGACTCTGTGTATCCAAGTGTGTTCACGATGCCTTCACTATTTCCATGAGCCCTCATATCAACAAGCATTGTGTTGTACCCAAAAGAATTAAACTCAAAAGCTTCGCCCAGCACATTTCCTTTATTTGAATTTAAACCATGAAACAAAATAACTGTTCCTTTTGCTGAATCAGCCTTCATGTACCATGCCTCCAGTTTTTCTCCGCTGGTGGTAATTAAACGAACCGTATCATAAGGAATGACCGGGTTATATTGAATAAGTGACTTCGCTAATTTTTTTCCTGTCATCATTCGCCAAGTGCGGAGAAATGGCTTGCCTTCGGAAGATTGCTGGTTCCTTATCTTATCATCATTATAATAATGTGTGAAGCGGTAAGCATGAAATGCTGCACTAATATTGATTAGTATCAACTGGACAAGCAACACATTGCCGATCCACTTGAATATACGTGCTGTCCTTCTATTGGTCTTTTTGTCTTTCATAGAATGGGAGGCGAACCAGATCCCAATTCAAAAATAGATTTTCATTTTAGAAAATCTTAATTAGCTGTGGATATTTTCTTGATAGCTTTTTAAATTGAAAATGCGAATGAATATGATTGAGGACTAAATTCGCTGCCAGTTTTACTTACTAACCCTTCAACATATTTCGAAAAACCTTTTAAAGCAGCTGACCCGGCTGCTTTATTTTTTTACTTCACTTCGCTCGCAATGACCAAGCACGATAAAATGAAAACCTTATAGCTTTCCATTTTTTATTTCATCTACAACGGTCGGATCAAGCAATGTCGTTGTATCACCAAGATTTGTTGTATCTCCTTCTGCTATCTTTCTTAATATTCTTCGCATGATCTTTCCGCTTCTTGTTTTTGGTAAACCAGAAACGAATTGAATTTTATCTGGTTTTGCAATCGGGCCGATTATCCTTGTTACTGTTTGTAAAATATCCTGCCTTCTTAAAGCCTCATCGCCATGGTGACCATTATAAATTACATAGGCATAAATTCCTTGTCCTTTTATATCATGCGGATAGCCGACTACTGCACTTTCTACAACTCCAGCATGAGTATCGATAGCATTTTCCACCTCAGCGGTTCCAATGCGATGACCACTAACATTTAATACATCATCAACACGGCCGATGATCCTGTAATTACCTTTATCATCCTTTAAAGCTCCATCCCCGGTAAAATATAAATTTTCATACGTGGCAAAATAATTTTTCCTGCAGCGTTCATGATCGCCATAAGTAGTTCTTATAATACCCGGCCATGGAGCTTTAATGCAAAGATTTCCTTTTAACAATCCATGCTCGTCCTTCTCAGTTACTTCTTTTCCATATTCATCAACCAATATTGGTTGCACACCCGGCATCGGTAATGTAGCCCAGGAAGGTATTGCCGGGGTAACTCCTGCTAAGTTTGAAATAAGACAAGCTCCTGTTTCTGTTTGCCACCAGGTATCAACGATCGGACATTTTTTCTTTCCAATATTTTCATCATACCAATGCCAGGCTTCTTCGTTGATTGGTTCGCCAACAGTTCCTAAAATTTTTAATGATGAAAGATCTTTTCCTTTTAAAGGTTCCAGGCCAAATCCCATTAAACTTCTTAGTGCAGTAGGAGCTGTATAAATAATATTCACTTTGTGTTTATCAACAATATCCCAGAAACGTCCTGCATCAGGATAAGTTGGAATTCCTTCAAACATCACAGATGTAGCACCAGCGGCTAATGGGCCATAAACAATGTAGCTATGACCAGTTACCCAACCGATGTCCGCTGTACAGAAATGTATTTCACCAGGCTTGTATTGAAACACGTTTACAAAAGTGTAAGTGG
>DASYQG010000367.1:0-7217 GCA_036005825.1 Chitinophagaceae bacterium
ATATTCATTCAATGTGCCGATTTGTTGATGTGCAAATGTGCAGATTATTTTGTGAAGGCCGGCATGCACATCGAATTAAAAATAGAACACCAGGCGGATCAAGAACTCTATAAATAAAACCAACCCAACATAAATACGAAGTTTTTGCTATTGGGTTTCAAAGGTTTGAAGTTAGAGAAAAGAGAAACTTCATATATTATTTATGTGTTAGTATGCCATCCTATCGGAATCTCAAAATTTATCATGCCAATAATATAGGGTACCGCTCCTGTTTTTTAGCCGCAAAAAAAGAGGAAAATATCCAGGCGTATAGATTTAGCTAAATTTCTTTCTCTATTAGTGACAAATGGGACAACTTGAAAAAGACTTAATAGAAAAAAAATTATCCCTGCAACTTTAAAGACAATTCTCACGATAAGAAGAATAGAAGATGGAAATTTTGGTAACAAATTAGACAAGAAATAAATAACATTTTAACAAAATAATGGAACAAAAACTACCTCTGCCACCGTTCAATTTTGCATCGGCGACTCAGAAAGTGCAAATGGCAGAAGATGCTTGGAATACAAAGAACCCCGAAAAGGTTTCATTGGCCTACACTATTGACACAGAATGGCGAAATAGAAATCTTTTTATCAACGGACGAGAAGAAGTAAAATCATTTCTGACAGCCAAATGGGAAAAGGAGGTGGAATATAAACTCAAAAAAGAATTATGGGCATTCACTGACAATAAAATTGCAGTTCGTTTTGAATATGAATGGCATGACAATAATGGACAATGGTATCGTTCATACGGTAACGAAAATTGGGAATTTGACGAAAATGGTTTTATGAAAAAACGTTTTGCAAGCATTAACGACCTGGCAATTAATGAGACAGAACGAAGACTTAAATAAAAACTACTGCCAATTGTGGATTCACATAACGAGCGCAAACTACTTCGTAGCAACGAAGGTGCAAACCTCCACTTTTGTATTCGTAAGGGCTTCGGTGCAAAAAATTCTTGCTACAACCTTGGCGCGACCGAGTAACAAAAAGTGTTTTGTTACTATCAACTAATTTCCAACCGACGGAAATCCTTTTGCATTTGTTGGCAAGCACTTCAGACACCCCCAACGTTAGTGGCAATTTCCAAACTACATTAACTTCCATAAAACTTTGATCATATATTTCTGCAGGCTGTTTAAAGTGCTTAAAATTCGAATTACAAAATTGAAATTTGATCACTCCTTGTGCGGAATAGAATTATTGAACGATGAAGTGATAGCTTCATTTGCTTCGCTGTGAATAAACTGCGACGCAGTCCTTCATAGAATTACCAAACATGGTCCGTCGCAACAGGCGATCCTATAAAACTAAAGCTGGTAACATAATTATTTTTATTTCCTGCTTGCTCCTATACATTGTATTTTTAATACCCAAACCAATAATTATGAAACGAAGAGATTTTATTGCCAGCAGTACGATCGCTACAGCAGGGCTTAGTTCGGTGTTAGTCGCTTCCTGCAACCCGACCGATAAAACTGTGAAGGAAGAAGCAGTAGCTACTGAATCTATTCCTGCCTTTGAACTGGATGAAGAAAGTATTTCGTCATTACAGGAAAGAATTGCTGCCGGTAAATACAGCTCCGAACAAATAACCAAGTTATATCTTGATCGAATTGATGCAATTGATAAAAAAGGACCAATGCTTAATTCAGTGATAGAAATAAATCCTGATGCAATGAGTATTGCCAAGGCAATGGATGATGAAAGAAAAGCGGGTAAAACAAGAGGCCTGCTGCATGGCATTCCTGTTTTAATAAAAGACAATATTAATACGGCTGATAAAATGCAAACTACTGCCGGATCACTTGCACTGGAAGGACATATTGCGACTAATGATTCTTTTGTTGCAAAAAAATTAAGAGAAGCTGGCGCAGTTATTATGGGTAAAACAAACCTGAGTGAATGGGCTAATTTCCGTTCTTCTCATTCGAGTTCAGGATGGAGCAGTCGTGGCGGACAAACCAAATGCCCGTATATACTAGATCATAATCCATGTGGCTCGAGTTCGGGTTCGGGGACTGCTGTTGCTGCGAATCTTTGTACTGTTGCGGTGGGCACAGAAACGGATGGCTCTGTTACTTGTCCTGCATCTGTGAATGGTATTGTTGGATTGAAACCAACTGTTGGTTTAGTAAGTCGTACAGGTATCATTCCAATTTCTTCAACACAGGATACAGCAGGACCAATGGGAAGAACGGTGAAAGATGTAGCAATACTATTAGGTGCAATGATTGGTGCTGATGATGCAGATGTTGTAACAAAAGCAAGCGATGGAAAGACATATCCTGATTATACAAAATTTTTGGATGCAAATGGATTGAAAGGAAAAAGAATTGGTATTGATAAAAAACCACAAGGCGACAATCAATTCATGCATGCATTAATAAAAAAGGCAGTTGAGTTGCTGAAACAACAAGGCGCTGAAATAATCGAGATAGAATATTTTGATAAGATCAGCAAGTTAGGTGATGCTGAGTTTGAAGTAATGAAATATGAATTCAAAGATGGATTAAATAAATACCTGGCAACTGCGAATGCAAAAGTGAAAACACTAAAAGACCTAATTGATTTCAATAAAACGAATGAGGATAAAGCCATGCCTTATTTTAAACAGGAGACACTTGAGGCGTCGGATAAAAAGGGCGACATGAATAGCAAGGAGTATAAAGAAGCATTACAAAAAAGTCATGCCGGCTCAAAGCAGATCATTGATGATGTGATCAAACAAAATAAATTAGATGCGATCTGTGGTCTTACAATGGGACCTGCATGTAGTATTGATATGATCTATGGTGATCGCTGGGGCGATGTTTTTCTAACGCAACCTGCTGCTGCTTCCGGGTATCCACATATTTCAGTTCCGGGTGGCATGGTATATGATCTCCCTGTTGGTATTTCATTTTTTGGACCAGCTTATAGTGAACCAGCTTTGTTAAGTATTGCTTATGCCTATGAGCAGGCTTCGAAAAATAGAGTGCCGCCGAAATTTAAGAAGGCGTTTCTTTCATAAAACAAATAAGTATTTCTTATGACAATAAAAGTAATCATAACCGGTGCATCAGGCATGGTAGGTGAAGGTGTATTATATGAATGTTTACAAAACGACGACGTGGAGGAAATTTTAGTCATCGGAAGAAGAAGCTGCGGCTATACTCATCCGAAATTAAAAGAGATCGTTCATGCAGATATGCATAATCTTTCATCAGTTGAAGATCAACTGGAAGATTATGATGCCTGTTTCTTTTGTTTAGGCATGAGCTCGGTTGGCGTAAAAGAACCTGAGTTTACTAAAGTAACTTACGATCTGACAATGCATTTTGGAATGACTTTAAGCAAATTAAATCCCGAAATGACTTTTTGTTATGTCTCTGGACGAGGAACTAATGAAACAGGAAAACAAATGTGGCAAAGAGTAAAAGGTAAAACAGAATCTGACCTGATGAAACTTCCTTTTAGACAAGTATATAATTTTAGGCCCGGTATAATAAAACCTACCAAAGGATTGAAAAATGTTCTTTCTCTTTATAAATGGATGGGCTGGCTGTTGCCAATTATTAATACAATTTCTCCGCAGAGTGTTGTTACCTTAAAGCAAATTGGTGATGCAATGATCAATGCCACGACAAAAGGATATGAAAAGAAGATACTTGAGGTGAAAGATATTCTCACTTTAGCAAACCAATAAGCCGATTTGACTAAGGAGTCGGCTATAATAAGCTTATTGAATATCCCTGTATGACAAAAATTTTTTACATGATAATTTCGGGAGCAGTCTTCTTTTCTTGTGGAGAACAAAAACACCAGAAAGACAACGAAACGACGGAAAAAGGGAATATATCAACAACTATCTCGACTGACACCTCAAAACTTGCAAAACTTATAGACATTCACAAATACAAACCCACACAGGTTAAATTTAAATACACTTTTATTGACAATTCCGGTAAAAATGAAAGGCTACCAGTTCCGGGGCCATCCGATAGTTATCTCGAGGCAATTCTATATTTCGACACTGCTACTTTTAAAGATCTAAAAACAAAGTATTTCAGCGCAGATCATCTATCAACAAGCTTTGATAAAGAAAATTTCAATTTTGAATGGCTTGACAACGATATAAAAACTGCTCTTCTAAAAAGTGACACAAGTTATCATGGACTTCCAGATTATTTTTTCGGATCAGGCCCTCATGGTAAGTTATGGTTACTCGACAACAAACTTTTGCTGACAAAATCTACAGATTGACAAGAACAAATGCTGGTATCATAAATACTTTTATTTTCGCAGTCTCAAATAAAAATAATCAATGAAAGAACTGATACTTGAAGCATGGAACAATCGTGAATTATTAAAAGATTCAAAATACAGTAATGCCGTACGGGGTGTAATTGAAGAGTTGGATAAAGGAATATTGCGTGTCGCATCGCCGGCAGCTAACGAATGGGTAGTAAATGAATGGGTGAAACAAGCGATCCTGATGTATTTCGGTATTCAGCAAATGCAGACATGGGACCTGGCGCCGTTTGAATTTTATGATAAGATGTTATTGAAAAAAAATTATAAAGAGCTGAGTGTTCGTGCTGTGCCGCATGCAGTAGCTCGTTATGGTGCATACCTTGCAAAGAATGTTGTACTGATGCCTTCTTATGTAAACATCGGCGCCTATGTTGATGAAGGAACAATGGTGGATACATGGGCAACAGTTGGAAGCTGTGCGCAAATTGGTAAAGGGGTTCATTTAAGTGGAGGTGTTGGAATTGGAGGAGTGCTGGAACCATTACAAGCTTCGCCTGTAATAATTGAGGATGGATGTTTTATTGGTAGCCGTTGTATTGTTGTGGAAGGTGTAATGGTTGAAAAAGAAGCAGTGCTGGGAGCAAATGTGGTATTAACTCAATCAACAAAAATTATAGATGTAAGTGGCGCTGAACCAAAAGAAATGAAAGGACGTGTGCCTGCAAGAAGCGTAGTGATACCCGGCAGCTATACAAAAAAATTTCCTGCCGGTGAGTATGGTGTTGGTTGTGCATTGATCATTGGCCAGCGAAAGCCAAGCACCGATCTGAAAACAAGTTTGAATGATGCACTGAGAGACTTTAATGTGAGTGTATAAATAATTTGAAGTTTGAGGGTTGAAGTTTGAGGTTGAGTGATTCATTATATTTGCAGCCCAAATGTTGAAGAACGTCAAACATCAAACCTTCAATTTAAACAACACTGCCCGGGTGGCGAAATTGGTAGACGCACTGTCTTCAGGTGGCAGCATCCGAAAGGTTGTGCTGGTTCGAATCCAGTCCCGGGCACTGCGCCCGCCGAGGCATTAGCGAAGGCGGGCTTTTTCTTTTTGATGGCTTTACAGACAATGGAATGGCCTCAACCACATGACCATAATCATGAAAAACCGATTAGTATGAAACTAATTTTAATTGACTCTCACTTAAAAAGATGAAGCATATCATTTTTTCTTTATACTTAACAATGGTTTCGCTTTGCCCGATTGCACAGGTTATTCCTTTTGCGACCAATGAAGATGGGAATATTGTTATCAAAGGCAATATTAATGATACCGTGCCTGCTAATTTCATTTTTGATACAGGAGGCGGCCTTAATGTGGTTTCCAATAAATTCTTTGAGAAGATAAAGAATTCAGCCATCTTTCAGCATTACTATTCCGGCTTTCGTCATGATGGAGACCGTCTCGATTTTGAAATGTATTTACTGCCCAGTATTACTATTGGTAATTATAAAATGCAAAATGTAGTGCTTGGCGTAACAAGTGTTTTGGACGAATGGAATATGGATGGCATTATATCTTTGGTCAGTTTTGAAAATATTCCGATTACAATTGATTATGGACAGAAACAATTGCGAATAGAAACAAAGTCATCTCTTAAAAAGATTGAAACGACGGCGCAAGTACTTCCAATCAAGCTTCACCAGTTCGATCATTTTTCGCTTGATATTTTTATTCCTGTATGCATCGATGGCAAAATAAAGCTTGATTTGGAATTTGATACTGGTAGCTCTCCGGGAGACATAATTATTAATAGCGGATTTCTGCAAGCACTGGGCATTGACACTTCAAAAACAAAAAATACTACACGATTAACTCCTTTTTCCAAAAAACTTCTTAGAGAATATGTTGCAACCATTGACGCTGTTCAGTATTGTGGACTTCAAAATAAATCCTTAAAAAAAGCTCGAGTGGATTTTAAAGAGAATATTATTTATGATGGAATCATTGGCGCCGGATATTTCATAGAAATACCTTTTACAATAGATATCGCGAAAAAGCGAATATTGGTAAACTAAGTCAGGTAAGATTCTTTTTCCCAACAAGTCCTCGTTAAAAGGCAATCCTAAAAAGATCGCCTTTTTTTATTTTCTGATAAGGAGTAAACAAAGGAATTATAACAGCAGCATTGCTAAAATGAAATTACGTCCAGATTCCATGAAGAAAGATAATACAAGAAGGAGAACGCGATGATAATTGTCGGTTGATTTCTAGGAGAACCACAGCCGGATAAACGGTACATATAAAAAAGACAACCCTAAAAAAGGTTGTCTTTTTATTTTCTTATAAGGCCTTCTCCAAACAAACTATTGAGAAGACCAATCAATTTATTTACCCATTTTCAAAGTCAATCCGCCTCCAAGACTGAATTGCCACAAGGTGGAGTATTCAGTTAAGTAAATTGGGCCGTACCAGCTCCAATAATAACTGCCACCAGTAGCCCTGGAAGCCGATAAAATCTGTGCCTGCAGTTTTAATCCCAGTTTTGGAGAGAACCAGATATTAGAGCCAAGTCTTCCACCCCAGGCAAAATTGGTATTGCTGGAACTTTTTCCCAGTGAAGGAGCTTCAAGGTTGCTGATCAAGACTCCTGCCATTAGGCCGGCATATCCCTCCACTTTACTGCCGTGCTTTGCAAAATGCCCATCTCCGCTTAACAGTATAAAGTCATGTTTAAGATCGAAATTTTCAGTTTTTGCCTGAGAGCCAGACCCGAACTTAAAAGTGGCGGGAACAGTAGTACCTCTGTGTAAGTACAAAATCTCTGCACTGCTTTGCGGACTAAATAAATACTCCAGGCCACCACCCCATTGGTATCCCCCTTTCACTGTTCCATTGTAGTATGTGTTTGCATCACTCACCACGTCAAATCCATC
>DASYQG010000368.1:0-9190 GCA_036005825.1 Chitinophagaceae bacterium
CTGACCATAAGTGATCAGTTAGCCCAAAACATTTTTGTAAAACATGGATAGTCCAATACATAGTTATCCTTCACTAAGTGAGGTACACCAAAGTGTAGACACCACCAGCACACGAAGACCAGGTTGGAGAAAGATACTTTCTTTTTTTGGTCCTGCTTATCTCGTCAGCGTTGGATATATGGATCCGGGTAATTGGGCCACCGATCTTGCAGGTGGCAGCCAGTTCGGTTATAAATTGATCTGGGTCCTATTGATGAGTAACCTGATGGCTTTATTATTACAAAGTTTATCAGCAAGATTGGGAATAGTAAGGGGAAGAGACCTGGCACAAGCCAGCCGCGAAACATATCCACGGTATATTAATTATGCGTTGTATGTTTTAGCAGAGATCGCAATTGCCGCATGCGATCTTGCAGAAATACTTGGTATGGCAATAGGATTACAATTACTCACTGGCTTGCCGCTTATCTGGGGGGTATTAATTACTGTGCTTGACACATTTCTTTTCCTATACCTGCAGCGTCTGGGCATCCGTAAAATGGAAGCCTTTATCATTGCACTCATTGCTGTTATTGGTATTTCATTCCTGATTGAAATAATTTTAGTCAAACCCCGGTTAAGTGAAGTAGTCACAGGCTTTGTTCCAACCATACCAAACGATACAGCACTATATATAGCAATAGGAATTATTGGCGCCACCGTAATGCCGCATAATTTGTATTTGCACTCTGCATTGGTACAAACAAGAAAAATAAAAAGAGATGATGCTGGGATAAAAAAAGCATTAAAGCTAAATCTTATTGATAGCACCATTGCTTTGAATCTCGCATTCTTTGTTAATGCTGCCATACTTGTATTGGCGGCAACCGCTTTTTTTAAAACAGGCCGAACAGATGTGGCCGAGATCAAAGTGGCGCATGAATTACTACCTTCTTTCCTGGGAACCAAATTTGCCCCAATACTTTTTGCCGTTGCCCTTATTGCCTCCGGACAAAGCTCAACAATAACAGGAACGCTTGCCGGCCAAATAGTAATGGAAGGTTATTTGCAATTACGCATTGCTCCATGGGTAAGAAGATTGATGACACGACTTATCGCTATCATCCCTGCTGTTATTGTCATCTTGATAAATGGTGAAGACAATATCGATAGCCTCCTTGTATTTAGCCAGGTGATACTGAGTTTGCAACTTGGTTTTGCCATCATTCCTTTGATCCATTTTACCAGCGATAAACAGGCTATGGGGAAATATGCGATCAAACCTTTAGTGATAGTGCTTGCATCAGCTATTGCTGCTGTTCTCGTTTATTTAAATATCAGGATGGTGGTAGAACAAGCTTCTAAATATTTTGCAACTTCCGATAGTGTCTTTTGGAAAGCAGTGATCATCATTGCCGGATTATTTTTTGTAGGTCTTCTTGCTATTGCTACAATTTATCCATTGCGCAAACGAAAAACAAAAGCTGCTACAAAACAAATTCATGCAGAGCCGGGAAGTATTGAATATGCATCAATACCTTCTTATAACAAAATTGCTGTTGCAATTGATTTTAGTGCCAATGACCCCAAGCTAATTGCCCATGCGATAGGGCAAGCGAATAAAAGGACATCTTTTGTTTTAATACATGTAGTAGAAAGTGTTTCTGCAACCATTTATGGAAAAGAAAGCGATGATCTTGAAACAAGAAAAGATAAAGAAGAACTGGAGAATTACGTCTCGCAATTAATAGTTCGTGGATTTGTTGCTGAAGGCAGGCTCGGCTTCAAAAACCGTTCAAAAGAAATTGTACGAATCGTAAAAGAATCAAATGCTGATATGCTGGTGATCGGTGCACATGGACACACAGGGCTTAAGGATCTTATTTATGGGGAAACGACCGATGCTGTAAGGCACGAATTATCGATCCCTGTACTAATTGTAAATCTTTAGTACTGCTTTTGCAAATAGTAACCGAATGGCGAAGTATACAAAATATTTTATCGCAGAAATTAAGAAAAATTTCAATGGCCATTCAAACGATATAATGGCGAAAGTTAATGCTCATTATAAGGTCATTTCAGCAGACACTGCTTTTGCAGCAAACTCGAAAAATCCAATTGACAAACGTCTTGATTTTTGTGCCTACTTTTTAGCGCTTATAAAAACTATGGACGAACAAGGAGAAAGTTTTGAAACGACAAGAAAAATTTGTCTTGAGATCGTTGTCGAATATATCAAACCGAAAAATAAATTTCAGGAATTAGTAAAAAAACTTCCCGCAAAACTGGTTAACACCTGGCTGGCAACTTATTTTTTAAGAAAATTTAATGAAAGAGTAAGTACAAACTCAAACCCCGATGGCTTCATTGCAAATATTTTAACCGATAAAAAAGAAACGCTGGGGCTTGGTTACGGAGTTGATATACTCGAATGTGGTATTTGCAAGCTTTTTAATAAGCACAATTACCAAAAGTATGCTTCCATTCTCTGTGAAGTGGATGCCCTGACATCCGACCTTGCCGGTCTTAAACTGGTAAGAAATAATACGATCGCCCTGGGCGCAAAGAAATGTGATTTCAGATGGGAAAGGAAGATCTAGTTGTGATGAAAGGCTACTTTCTTTGAATGATCTTTTACCATGTGCTTGAAACGACTAAATGTTTCCGGTTTGATATTCAGATAAGATGCAAGATATTTCTGCGGAACCCGCTGCATCAACTCAGGATGCCTGGTTACAAAATTGATAAATCTTTCCCGTGGTGTAAGCTTGACTAATTGGCTCTGCCATTTATCCTTCAATACCATCGTTGTGGTTATGACTAGTCTGCCTAGTCGTTGCATTTTTTCAGATGATGTGTAAATTTTCTCAAGACATTCAAAGGTTATAGAAGTCACTTCGGTAGGCTCAATTGTCTCAATTGAATACTCAGAAGGTGTGCGGCTATGAAAAGATTCCTGCGCATGAATGATATGACCTTCGTAAGAAATTTGTGTGTTGATCTCTTCGTTCTCTTTCTTATAATATTTTCTTGCGAGACCGCTTTCAATAAAATTGATATAGTTCTCGATCTCACCTGCCTGGGTAATGATCGCTTTCTTTCCAAAATTCCTTTTTATAACACAGGGAACTATCAATTCATCATACTCATTCTGGCTGAGAGGGATGAATTTATTCAAAAAATCGAGGAATGATTTCCTGGCAATCATAAGCTGGTAATACCGTAAGTTACAGAATAATTGATTCGAATCAAGCGAATATTAGTTTTTTTTGAGAAAAAGAGCATTTCATTTTTGCCTTTTAGACAAAAGGGCCTTCAGGCGGCTAAAAGTTTCGGGTTTGATCTGCAGGTAAGAAGCAAGATATTTTTGTGGCACCCGCTGCAACATGTGTTGATGATTATCTATGTAATCAAAAAATCGTTGTCTTGTAGTTTTTGAAAGACGATTATACCTGTTCTGATCTTTTTTTATATACATTCCATAAAGTATCATTCGGCCCAATCTTTCTCCTTTTGGGAATCTATCCAGCGCCTCTTCCATTTTATCATGAGTAAGTGAAAGAAGAATTGTAGGCTCCAGCGTCTCAAGCACCACCATCGACGGAGATTTGGTTAAAAAAGAAATTTCGGATTGTACAACGTGACCCTCAGTTGCCAATTGCAGTATCACTTCATCTTTTTTAACCGGTAAATATTTTCTTATTAATCCTTTTACAACAAGGTTTAAATAATTATCAATTTCACCTTCATGAACAATAATAGTCCGTTTGTCAAATTTTCTTATCTCGCAATATTGTAAAAGCTCGATCAGTTCTTCCCGGGTTATCGGCATGAACCGTCCAAGATATTTTTGAGCATAGTCGAAAAGCATAGGATCTATATCTGCAAAAGTCATGTTCATTTTTCTTTTACCATTAAGTGTTTTAAGCGGCTAAATGTTTCGGGTTGAATTTCCAGGTAAGACGCCAGGTATTTTTGCGGCACCCTCAATACCAAATCAGGATTTTGGTTCATAAAATTTACAAACCGTTCTTTTGTCGTATAGCGAATGTTGTCAAGTATCTGCCGTTCTGTTTGTAAAAAAAATGCAGTGATGATCTTTCTTCCAAATTTCTCCCATTTTTTACCAGTCGAAAAAAGCCCATCAAGATCCTTTTTTGAAAGGGCATATGCTGTTATAGGCTCAATCGTTTCTAATGCATAAAGGCTCGGCTCTCCCGTAATAAAAGAAATTACCGAACCCATCATCCCACCTTCCTTAATAAGATGTGTGATCACTTCCTGTTTTCCACGATAAAAATATCGCCGGCTAATTCCCTTAAATACAAAATAAATAGTAGTCGCTATTTCGCCTATCTCTACCAGCTTTGTTTTTTTGTCAAAGTTGACAACACGAAGTTTTGAAGCTAGCAGTTGAAATTCTTCTTCGGTGAGTTCTATATGCCGGTTTATAAACTGACGGAAATACTCAAGCATGCTACAAGTTATGATTTATCGTTGTTTTTCGAGCCATTGAATTGTCACAGGAGGATAAATGGAAATGAGTTCCGCCTTTGTACGATTGCTCCATTTCCTGTAGGTTTGCGCCAAAAGTAAGATATCGGAGCAGATTTTCAGTAACTCAATCTTTTTCTTTTAAAAATTTATAAACATGGCAAATAAAATTACGGTTGCAAACCCTGTGGTGGAACTCGATGGCGATGAAATGACACGCATCATCTGGAAGTTTATCAAAGAAAAACTCATTCTCCCCTATCTTGATATTGATATAAAATATTATGACCTCGGAGTTGAATATCGTGATGAAACCAATGACAAGGTAACAGTAGATGCTGCAAATGCGATTAAGCAATACGGTGTTGGTATTAAATGCGCTACCATCACTCCCGATGAAGCAAGAGTGGAAGAATTTAAATTAAAACAAATGTGGAAGAGCCCGAACGGAACTATCCGCAATATTTTGGATGGTACAGTATTTCGTGAGCCGATCGTTATCAAAAATATTCCAAGATTAGTTACTAACTGGACAGCGCCAATTATCGTTGGTCGTCATGCATTCGGCGATCAATATCGTGCGACTGATACAGTGATCAAAGGAAAAGGAAAATTGACAATGACATTTACACCTGAAGGTGGCGGTGCACCCCAAACATTTGAAGTGTTCAATTTTAAAGGTGATGGTGTGGCAATGACAATGTATAATACAGATGAAAGCATCATGGGTTTTGCAAGAAGCTGTTTTAATATGGCGCTGAGCAAAAAATGGCCGCTATATATGTCAACAAAAAACACCATTCTTAAAAAATATGATGGTCGCTTCAAAGATATTTTTGAAGAGATCTATCAAAAAGAATTTAAGACAAAGTTCGATGCGGCTGGTATTACTTATGAACACCGTTTGATCGATGATATGGTAGCAAGTGCTTTGAAATGGAATGGCAATTTTGTATGGGCCTGCAAAAATTATGATGGTGATGTACAAAGTGACACGGTAGCACAAGGTTTCGGTTCTTTAGGATTAATGACTTCTGTACTTGTAACTCCTGATGGGAAAACAATGGAAGCTGAAGCTGCACATGGAACTGTTACCCGTCACTATCGGGAGCACCAGAAAGGGAGACCAACTTCAACAAATCCGATCGCTTCTATTTTTGCATGGACAAGAGGACTTGCATTCCGCGGCAAGCTTGATAGCAATGATGCATTGATAAAATTTGCCGATGCGTTAGAGGCGGTTTGTATAGAAACGGTGGAAGAAGGAAAGATGACAAAGGATCTTGCTATTTGTGTTCATGGAAACAAAGTAAACCACGGCGAACATTATCTATATACTGAAGAATTTTTAGATGCCATCGATAGTAATTTAAAGAAGAAGCTTGGATAAAATAAATTGGAATTATTCTTTATTAGACCTGGTTTGATTGGCTGGGGTTTATAAACTTTGGTGAAAAATTCTAAAGTTTTGCACCTGCTAAAACAAATGATTTTAAAAACTCCTTTGCATAAGGAGAAACCCAGATATCACCATTACCCAGGGGATATGGGGCACTTAGCATATCGCTATTTGCCATTAATACAAAATCCAACTTTTTTTCGGGAATTCTTATGATGAGTGATGACATGCCTATCCAATATCCATAGTGCCATGTTATTGTTATTCCCTCTTTTTGCTGAATAAACCAACCTAATCCATATGGAAGTATTTTTCCGTCATTGGAAATCATTGGTGAAAATACTTTTGTCTTTTGATCATCTGTTAATAACAAGTTTCCATCAAACGTTGCTGCATATTTCAGCATATCGTCTATATTGGAGATCAACCCCGCTGCTGTACTGAAGTTTTTTGGGTAGTCAACGGCCTGAATACCGTTTGAACCATAGCCTTGAGCAATATTTTGTTTTAATCTTATTGTATCAAAACCATTTGATGCAGCTAACTTCATATCACTTGGGGCCGTGTTTTGTAATCCCAGAGGTTGCATTATTCTTACTGTGGCAAGTCGATCAAATGTTTCAGCAGTTGCGGATTTTATAACATCGGAAAGCAATGCATATCTATCGCCATTGTATTTATAGTGACTACCCGGTATCCCTTCGGATGTATGAGTCAACAAGTGTATAACACGGACAGTACCACTTTCAGTTAAATTGATGCCGTAATCAGAAACCGGGGCGTTAAGGTTGATCTTATTTTCACTTACAAGCTGTATAATAACAGTTGAAGCAAAAGTTTTGGTAAGAGAGGCCAGGTGAAATATGGTAGCGTTCGTAACTAATTTTTGTTGTGTTATATTTTCGTAACCGTAGCTCTTTTTCCAGATCACTTGTCCCTCCTTCACAATCCCGGCGACCATACCGGGAATATTTGATTGTTTTCGAAGTTCATCCAACCTTGTTTCAAATTCCGTAATGCTTGCAGCAGAAACAGGATCAGGGGTTAATTGTTTTTTGCACTTTGTATAACCAGTCAACAACAAGAACATAGTTATTACAATAAATAATTTCTTGGTAGAATTAAATGGCAGCATATCAAAACGTGTGAGGTTAGATCATAGTAAAAGTTACAGCTATTAAATCATATAAGGCGATTGAGCGATGGAAATCTACAACTTTAACAAAGAAAATATTGAAAATAAGTGTTGAAAAAGGTTATATGAATATTTTGTACACGGAATGAATATTAATTCATACTTTTCTAACAAGAAATACTTTTTATGAGCTTTACAATTGCAATTTCAAAAGACAGAGTACCATTTAAAAAAAATAGTTGGTTATTTGCATTTATTGCAGTGTTTGCGTTTGTTTGGTCCAATTCTTTAATAGGCACCAGTGACACCGCAAATTGGCTACTCGAAAACACATTGTCTTTTATTTTTGTCACCTTTCTGATCATAACATTTAAAAAACATCAGTTCAGCGATCTCAGTTATTTACTTATCTGCATTTATTTATGTCTGCATGTATACGGATCTAAATATACCTATGCCGAAAATCCATTTGGGTATTGGCTAAAAGATGTTTTTCATACTTCAAGAAATCATTATGATCGGATCGTACATTTTAGTTTTGGTTTTTTATTAGCCTATCCCATGCGGGAAATGTTTTTAAAATGGTTAAAATATCCGAGATGGGTAGCCTGGTTATTGCCGATTGAGATCGCACTTTCTGTCAGCGCTTTCTATGAATTAATTGAATGGGCCGTTGCTGATCTGTTTTTTAAAGAACATGGAGACGCATATTTAGGAACACAAGGAGATATTTGGGATGCACAAAAAGATATCTTCTTGGCATTTTGCGGGGCAATTATTGCAACAACGATTGTATCATTGGTAAAGAAGATCTTCAAAATACACGAGGAATAAATCCTGAATAGATCTACCACAATTTTTTAACCCTCCCTTATTCCGTATATTTAGTTTTCATCATTACCAAACAAACTACCATGAGTAATCTCATCGCTTTTTTACTTTTTACTTTTTTATTTAATTTATTACATGCACAGGAAACAAGATTACTTCGTGATCCGGATATAAGCGATACAAAAATTGTCTTTGCATATGCCAACGATCTTTGGACAGTTGATAAAGCTGGCGGCACAGCACAGCGGCTTACAAGTTTTCCGGGAGTTGAATCAAATCCAAGATTTTCTGCTGATGGAAAATGGATCGCTTTCACAGGTCAATACCAGGGCAACCCGGATGTATATATAATTCCTGCGGAAGGCGGCTCACCAAAACGGCTTACTTGGCATCCCAGTGCAGATGTTCTTTGCGGCTGGAGTAATGATGGCAAAGTTGTTTTTACTTCAGACCGGGAAAGTGCTCCGGGTGGCAATACCAAACTTTTCAAAATAGGAACGAATGATGCATTGCCGCAAGCGTTGCCAATGCCGCGGGCATTTCGCGGTTCTTATTCTCCTGATGGAAAAAGTTTTGCTTATGAATTAAATATTCGTTGGGATGTAGAATGGAGAAATTATCGTGGAGGTCAAAATAAACCAATCTGGATCATTGATCTGCAGAACTATGGAGTTAAAAAGATCCCCTTTACGAACAGTCATGATATGGAGCCGCTGTGGATGGGCAATAAAATTTATTTCTTATCCGACCGTGATTATGGTATGAACGTGTGGAGTTATGATACGCAAAATGAAAAAGTAGAACAACTCACTTTTTTATCTGATTATGATATTAAAAATCTTTCCGGCAACAACAACACGTTGATCTACGAATACGGTGGTGATCTTTATACACTTGATCCCGCTACAAAAATTTCTAAAAAACTAAGCATTCAAGTAAAAGGCGATTTTCCCTGGGCCGAACCAAAATGGATAAATGCAGCAGGCATTTTAACCCATGCTTCTTTATCTCCCAGTGGACAAAGAGCATTGTTTGAAGCAAGGGGCGAGATCATTACAATTCCATTAAAGAAAGGTGATGCCCGTAACATTACCAATTCACCCGGTAGTCGTGAACACGATCCTGTTTGGTCTCCTGATGGAAAAAATATTGCATGGTTCTCCGATGAAAGTGGTGAATATAGCCTAATGATATCAACACAGGATGGATTAAGTAAGCCAAGAGAAATAAAAATTCCGAATCCTACTTATTACTATTCACCTGTATGGTCACCCGATTCAAAATATATTGCCTACACGGATCATATACAGCAATTATGGATGACAGAGATCGCCTCAGGCAAAACAACATTG
>DASYQG010000369.1:0-19680 GCA_036005825.1 Chitinophagaceae bacterium
ATCAAGACTGGTGCAACCTTATGGCGATTCATCTCCAATGGGACTTGCATGGACCTACGTAGGCCAATCAACAGGCTTTAGTGCATTTGTAGGATGGAGCGAAGTGATCTGTGGTTTGCTTTTGTTTTTCAGGAAAACAACACTGGTGGGAGCCTTGCTAACATTGGTAGTGATGGGTAATGTATTGGTGGTTAATTTATGTTATGATATTCCTGTAAAACTATTTTCTTTCAATCTTGAAATGATGGCGCTGTACCTCGCATTTCCTTATTTGAAAAACATGTACCAGCTTTTTATAAAACATCAACCCGCACTTATCGGCAACTACTACCAGCCAGACTTTACCAAAAGATGGTTCAGCGTGGGAATAAAGATCCTAAAGGTTTTGGTTATCGCAGGTGCCTTGTTTTCCGGAGTGAATGATACGCTTGAGCAAAAAAAGCAATACGGTGATAGTGCACCAAAACCGCCATTGTATGGCATTTACAATACTGAATTAGTTGTCAGGAACAATGATACGATCCCTCCACTGACTACTGACACCACAAGATGGAGACAGGTGATCTTACAATCTCCCAATTATGCACGAATAAAGTTAATGAATGATACTGTTCGCAATTATAATTTCAAAATAGACACTGCCAAATGCGAAGCGGTCGTTTACCCGGTTTGGGATACGATGGGTAAAATTTACTTTACATACATAAAGGAGCATGATTATTTAATATTAAACAGCAAATCGAATGAAGCGGGGAATACAATGTATGTGCGACTAAAACGGTTTGATGAAAAGAATTTCAGGTTAATGACCCGTGGCTTCCATTGGATAAATGAATATCCCTATAATAGGTAGCTCCTGGTCTTTGGATAGCTTCCCCTTTGTCTGTAGTGTTCCCTCGTTGGTGATGCCGGATGTGGCGGGATAAATGTTCAATAGTTAAGCACTGCAAGATCCTGCGTATCTTTATGGGTAATCAGCATTTTATGAAACAGTACATTTCATGGCTTCTCATCCTCGCACTCTCTAATAATTCAGTGAGTGGACAAACAAGAGTTGTTTTAGATGGACCAAATCGCATTGATTCAACGAAAATGCCTTTAGTTTTTGTTGACACTTTCAGAACAACTATGAACCACCTGGTGATTAACCCGGATCAAATTAAGTCAATTAATATTTTTAAGGATTCTACAGCGATATCAAAATTTGGAGAGGCGGGCAAATATGGGACAATAATGATCTATCCAAAAGATAATACAACATTCCTTCGTGTTGACAAGATCCTTAATGAATACAATATATCGAATGAGGAGAGAAAATTAAGAATTTGCATCAATAAGACCTTAATGGAGAATCCTCAATTGATTTTAATTGAGAAATCAGAAATTGAACGTGTTGAAATTACGACAGACAGGCACTGGACAAAAATCGAGGATGCGAACTCGGGTGAAAAATTCATAAATATTGTTATAAGGACAAAAGATAAAATCAGCTTATAAAAGATCTCCGGTTGCCGGTAGTGTTCGTTTTCTTCAACTCAATATAGAGTATAAAAATATTTTGAGTCTTATTCCAAAGGGACATACAATTAATTTGATCTTTTATGTTCGGGACATTGATTGAATATTTAGAAAAGCAGCATCCATTATCAACCGGGGATATAGAAATCATCCATTCCCTCTTTATTCCAAAAAAATTATTGAAAGGAGAATTTCTGTTGCGTGAAGGTGACACATTAAAATATGGCGCTTTTGTGTGTAGGGGTTTTTTGCGCAGCTATGTAATAGATAATAAAGGCAAGGAACATATTATACAGTTTGCTCCGGAAAACTGGTGGATCAGTGACAAAGGCGCCGGAGCAGAAGGAAGCAAAGCGTCATGTTTTATTGATGCTATTGAAGATTCAGAAATACTCTTGATAGACCAGGCAGGACATTTTAAAATGCTGGAAAAGGTGGCTGCTTACAGCACTTCTTTCCAGGCAGGTATGCAAAAAAGATCACAAGCAAAAGATAAACGAATTGTTCACTCCCTTACCGCAGACGCAGAAGAACGGTATAATGATTTTCTACAAACTTATCCATCGATCGCACAACGGGTATCACAAAATATGTTGGCTTCTTACCTCGGCATTGCTCCCGAAACACTGAGCCGTGTTCGTAGAAAATCTATGCGCAAAAAATAGCGGCTTCCTTTTTTGATTTTGACTTATGTCAACGTGCAGGCCATTGCCTGCCGGTAGCTTTGTTTTATCAAAAGCAAAAAAAATGAAAAGTAAAACAAACAAGATCTTCAAATGGGCGCCTTCGATCCTTGTAACATTGATCATTGTTGTAGGGTCATTTATGAAACTAACGGCTCAACCTCAACTGGTTGAGGTCTTTTCAAAAACAGGATTGCTTCCCTATATGAAACTGCTGGGAGTAACAGAATTCGTATTTGTTTCATTATTTCTGTGGTTTCGTACGTTAAGGATCGGCTTGTTTTTATTGACAGGTTATTTTGGCGGCGCCATGGCTATTGAATTATCACAACATATTTTTTTCATAATGCCTGCCGTGATACTTGCATTCGTTTGGTTGGCTGCCTGGCTGCGTGATAATTCTTTGTTCGGCGTTGCACACAAAAGGCAAAAAACAATTATAGCACATTAACATCATCACTTTTAATTTATTAAACCTCATTTATGAAAAATACAATTGAATTGAAAATTGAGAACAACATTAACTGGTATAAACAATGGTTTGATTCGGTTTTTTATCACCAGCTTTATTCAAACCGGAGTGAAAAAGAAGCCACTGATTTTATTGATGCATTAATGGATGAATTGAAGCCGCCATCAAATTCAACAATGCTTGATCTGGGTTGCGGAGCAGGACGACATGCAAAATGGCTGGCAGCAAAAGAATTTGATGTAACAGGTTTGGATCTTGCTGCTTCCAGTATACGAAATGCAAAAAAATACGAAAAAACAAATCTTCGGTTTGCAAAGCACGATATGCGTGATGCATTTGGAAAAAACCGTTTCGACTATGTGTTTAATTTTTTTACCAGCTTTGGCTATTTTAAAAGTGATGAAGAGAATCACAAAGTGATCCGCAATATCTACGATGCATTAAAACCTGGTGGATCGTTAGTGTTAGATTATTTAAATGTGACCTGGTGTGAAGACCGCTTGGTTTCAGAAGAAACAAAAGAGATCGATGGCATCATTTATCATATCTCACGTTGGACTGACGAATGTTTTTTCTATAAGAAAATAGCAATTGAAAATATGCCCGCAGGACAATCTGAATTTGTTGAACAGGTAGCTAAGTTTGGTGTGAATGATTTTGATTATATGTTTGAAAGGAACGGACTGATACTCGATAAAATCTATGGAGATTATCGGTTGAATGAATACGATAGTGTCACATCACCAAGGATGATCTTATTAGCGAAAAAGGAATAATGTTATTGTCATCGTCGGCGTTGTCGGTAGTCCCAATACTACAGCCTTCGTTTGCCCCGGGCGAACGAGATCCAGGTAATATCCACCGCCTTTTGTTTCGCTTTTATTAATTTTAACGATTGCAAACTTTCATTTTTATGATCGGCAACTCACTTCACGCCAGACAAATTAAATCGGTACAGCTTATATTTCTCCTTTTATTTTTTTTAATGGGTAAAGCAAAGTCCCAGGGTTTTTTGAAAGCAGATGGAAAAAAAATTATAAATGGAAATGGCGAAAATATACTCTTAAGAGGCATGGGTTTGGGTGGATGGATGCTCCAGGAAGGATATATGATGAAGGTCAGAGGACAGGATCAACAACAACATAAGATCAGATCGCGGCTTACCGAATTGATAGGCGCAGAGAAAACTGAAAGTTTTTATTCAGCATGGCTATTCAATCATACAAGACGAATAGATATAGATTCGATGAAAGCATGGGGCTTTAACTCAGTTAGATTGCCGATGCATTATAATTTATATACTTTATCTGTAGAAATGGAGCCGGTGAAAGGCGGGAATACGTGGATAGAAAAAGGATTTCAAATTACCGATAGCCTGCTTGACTGGTGTAAAGCCAATAAAATGTATTTGATACTGGATCTTCATGCAGCACCTGGTGGACAAGGAAATGATCTGAATATCTCTGACAGGGATGCAGCTAAACCATCGCTTTGGGAAAGTGAAGCCAACCAACAAAAAACAATTGCTCTCTGGAAAAAGTTGGCTCAGCGTTATGCTAAAGAACCATGGATAGGAGGCTATGATATTTTGAATGAACCCAATTGGGGATTTGAAGACCTGGCTAATGATAAAAACGGTTTAAAAGAAAAGAAGAATGAGCCATTGAAAAAATTAATGATGGCAATTACTGCAGCAATTCGTGAAGTAGATAAAAAACATATCATCATTATTGAAGGGAATGGATGGGGTAATAATTATAATGGTATGCTGCCGCCCTGGGATGATAATATGGTATTGAGTTTTCATAAGTATTGGAACTATAACACCCAGGCTTCTATTCAACATATTTTAGACACCCGGGAAAAGTATAATGTGCCTGTCTGGTTGGGAGAGACTGGTGAAAATTCTAATGTTTGGTTTGCTGATGCGGTACAATTACTTGAACAAAATAATATTGGCTGGGCCTGGTGGCCTTTGAAAAAATTAGGGAATAATAATCCAATGCAGATCAGATCAAACCCTGACTATGAAAAGATACTTGCCTATTGGAGTGGCGGAGCAAAACCAACGGAAACCGAAGCATACAATGGCGTAATGAACCTGGCGGCTTCAGCAAAACTTGAAAACACAATTATCAAAAGAGATGTGATCGATGCAATGTTTCGTCAGTCACATTCACCTACTTCAATTCCTTTCAAAGCAAATACAATTACCAGCGGTACCGTGTTGAATGCTGTTGATTATGATCTTGGAAGAAATGGGATCGCCTATTTTGATATGGACACAGCAACCTATCATGTATCAACAGGAAAAAGAGAACAATGGAACAGGGGGAATACCTACAGGAATGATGGAGTAGATATTATGGCAGATTCATTAACAATGACGAGCTATTACGTCACCAGCATTGAGAATGGAGAATGGTTGCAATACACATTAAATGTTGTTAAAACAGGAAATTATAATTTGAAATTCACATGCATGGCAAAGAACAAGCCCGGAAAACTTTCTGTATTAGTAGATAAAAATTTATCTCAAACAATTGAAATACCAAGATCAACAGCGTGGGAAACAATAGAAGTTAAGAATATTAAATTGAATAAGGGAGTCAACAAACTTCGATTGGTAATAGAACAAGGTGGATTTGATCTTAGATCTGTAGAGTTTGTTGAAGCGAAATAAGAGCTGAGTGATCGTATTGAAATATTAGATCTGTATAAAGTGGATCAATTGAAGATAGAGTAGGGATATATTTTAGGTAACGCTTACGGTTCTCTTCCGCCCCGTTCGTTGCAGTTAGTGTTCCATTTTTTCAACTCAATAAATAAAAATACTTAATCAGTAACTTTCAGTAAAATAACAGCTATGAAAGTATTGTTTTTCATTCTGGCTTTTAGTTATTCAGCTGCTGTTCATGGACAGCAATCAGCTCAGAAATTTGTACAGGAAACAAATTATCAACTCTACCTACCAGAAAATTATAACAAGGATACAACTACACGCTGGCCACTAATGCTTTTTTTACACGGCAGCGGTGAAAGTGGGTATGATGTACAAAAAGTAAAAGTCAATGGGCCACCCAAACTGGCTGATAACGGAAAAAAATTTCCTTTCATTATTGTATCACCGCAATCAGAAGTCCCTTCTGGTTGGGATGTGGAGATCCTCTATCGTTTATTGCAGTATATAAAAAAGAATTATCGGGTGAATGAAAAGAAAGTATACCTGACCGGATTAAGTATGGGTGGCTTTGGTACATGGGCATTAGCTATGAAATACCCGGACGAGTTTGCTGCCATTGCACCCATTTGTGGTGGCGGCGATACTACTAATGCGTGGATGCTCCGTAATATTCCGGTCTGGTGTTTTCATGGCGCCAAGGATGATGTGGTGCCTCCCATCGGCAGCGAGAACCTGGTGAAAGCCACGAAACGGTTTAATGATCATGTGCGTTTCACTTTATATCCCGATGCCAATCATAACAGTTGGGAGGTTACTTATAATAATGATTCGTTGTATAGTTGGATGCTGGCACAAAACAAATTCAGTTATGCAGAAAAAACGGTGAAAACTTCTGTGCTCAAATCTTATGAAGGTTTTTATACAAGTATTGATAAGGACACGGTGCAGATCATCACAACAGAAACCGGGTTGATTGCGAAACCGGGGCATGAAACAGTTCCGCTAACACCAGCAGGTGATAACCTGTTCTTCATACAGCCAGATAAGAATATGGATATCCGTTTTGTATTTGATAAAAACAAAGTGATTGGTTTTTTATTTTTCGGAGACAGGCAGATGTTGTATAGTAAGTTTCGATAATTCTTTGGCCAGTGGATTCCGTTTAGGTGTAACCCAATTCAGTCACTGCGGGCTCTTCCAAATAATCTGCAATAAAAGAAAAATGTCCAGGAGGGGTTTGCACTGCATTACCTTGGTGTGTGGGGCGACTCTCGCCAATAAGTATCTCCAAATAATAAAAATTGAAAGCATAGCAGGCGACATAAAACTGCTTCGCAACATTTTAGGTATATTGTACGTCTTAAAATTTTGTACAATGTCAGATCAAAATAAGTTGGCGATACTATCGGCAATCAGTAGCGACTCAACCCTAGGTAAACCTGCCCGGCATAGTTTTAATTCACTTACTAAAACGTTGAATTTATCGAAGGAGGATATAGATACACTCCTTGCTGAGCTTAACAAGAATCGCTTTATTAGCCAGTATGTAAAAAAAGGGGTCGATGGTTTTACAATAGTATTAAATCAGAAAGGACTTGATGCGGTACAGGATGGATCTTTCATTTAAGATCCGTTGTAGGTAGTGTTCCCTTTCTTCCTGTCTGCCGGCAGGTTTATGCATAGTCCCTATAGCTATCGGGAGTAACTAAGCATCTGCTCTGATGGAGCAGCCAATTAATTTGATTGACGCTGACCACGGACAAATACAAGATCACTTCACATTTTTCCAAACCTTATTAAAATAATCGAGCACCTGGTCAGGTAAAGGTACATGGCCCTTACCAGCCACTTCTGTTTCCGAAATGTTTTTGTATCCATGTGCCATTGCCAGGTTTTTTGCTTCGAGATATTGGTAATAATATGTTCCTTTTATTCCAAAATCTTTATCATCGGAACCCGTAAAATTCTTTATCGCAAGTTGGATCCTGGATGCGTCGTTAGAAAAAGAATTATTTTCTACGCAGCGATTTCTATAATTACCGGCTACAGGTGCGGCAGCATATAATAATTCGGGATGTTGGAAAATCAATGACCACAGTAAATGTGTTCCTGCTTCAAAACCGGTAATGAATATTTTGTCTGAACCGGAAAAATTTGCTTTCACATCCCTGGCGATGCTCTGCAATCCATCTATATCAAATTTGCAAATGGATATCTTATCAATGGTATCCCAAACAGCTTTTGTATATGGGTAGATGGCTGGATCTTTATGCCCCTGTTGACCATTCGTAGTGATAAAAGGCACTACAATAATAAATGGCAGATCTTTTCTTGCACTAATAAACCGCTCCGCATTTTTTTTAAATTGCTTTCCGGCATCTTCCAATGCGATCACCACCGGCCATTTTTTAGTGGGTGACCAGTTATCCGGCAGCGAAATATAGTACTGCATGAGGTGATCATTGGCTTTCTTTAATTCAAGCTTTGGTACTTGTCCTGAAAGGAAAGTGATCTTCAGCAAGAATAAAAGTGTGATGGTGAATATTTTTTTCATCTTGTTTTTTTGTGATACATAGGTAGAAAAAAATCATTTATGATGAATATGACTTTTGTTATATGTTAAGCAAAATCGTGTTACCTATTTTTAGCTCTTGTTGGTAGCTTAACTCATACAAAGGATGGCGTAAAGATCAACAGCGATTCATGATCTAATATTCAGAAGGAATAAATATCTTCCCATATCTCAAACTTATTATCATGACCACCACTAACTGGCCGGGCAATTATCAATGGCCGCTCTGGCAAAAGATACTCTTCCGTTTTTTCTTTATCTATTTTATTCTTTATACCACACCTTGGACATGGATCAATCTGATTCCAGAGGATTGGTCATGGAAGATAACTGAGCCATATTATAAGTTTATGAATGGGCTCGTAAATACCGCCAACGATAAAATATTCCATGTGTACGATTCGCTTGTACCATTAAATGGCAGCGGCGATACTTCCTTTGGCTGGATACAATTGCGTTTATTTCTTTTGCTTGCTATCATTGGTTGCGTCATCTGGTCATTAGTGGATGTAAAGCGGTCTAATTATAATTTCCTTGCCTATTGGTTTCGCCTCATTTTGCGTTACACTCTTATTATCCATTGTTTTGGTTATGGCATTTCGAAATTATTTTGTTTCCAGATGCCCTTCCCTTCGCTCAGCCAGCTAGCAACACCACTCGGTGATTATTTACCCATGCGATTATCATGGATGTATATGGGCTATTCCTCCACCTACCAGTTTTTTGCCGGGGCATTTGAAGTAATAGCCGGCATTTTATTATTGTTCCGGCGCACAGCTACATTTGGAACCATCGTGGCACTAGGCGTATTTACCAATGTTATGATCATGAACATGGGTTATGATATCCCGGTGAAATTATTTTCAACTCACCTTGTTGTTATCTGCCTTGTCCTTCTTGCATTTGAATACAGGAGAATTTTTGCTTTATTATTTAATAATCCAATGCCAGCAGGCATTGTTTACAGGCCAGTCATTCTAAAAAAAAGGGTTCGCATAGCAGGTTATGTATTAAAACTTGCTTTTATCGTATGTGTGATAATCCTTCCTTTTAAACAGGACTATGAATTGTATAAAGATGAAAAGAAAACCCAGGCTACCGGACCGATAAAGCCGGGTGTCTATGAAGTAAAAACATTTGTACTGAATGGTGATACCCTTCCTTACACCTATGCTGATAAGCTACGTTGGAAAGATGTAATATTTGATCACAACACAGGTGGTAGTGTTGGCAGCATCGATACAATGTTCAGGCAACGCTATGGCAGGGGTTATTTTAACTTTACAATTGATAGCACCCAGGATCTTGAGATGGTAAAAAGAACCGTTGACTTTAAAACATTTCGTTTGGGCAAACTGCATTTCGATCTGCCTGATAGTAACACGATCATTTTATCCGGCATGCTGAGGAAAGATTCTGTATATGCATTATTAGTAAGAACCGATCGACATTTCCAATTGAGCGAAAGGCAGTTTCACTGGCTTAGCGAGTATAACAGGTGAGATATCAGCATATCAAAAAGATTTGGAATGATTATAACTAACTTGTCTGTTATTAAACTTTGTTTATATGAAATATTATAGAATGGCAAATAAGTTAGTTTACCCACTTGCCTTTTTACTTTTTATTTTTTTGCATAGTTGTAAAACAGGGCCACCAATTGAAACCGGAGATTTTAGGGTATCGGATCTGGTAGAACTAATTAAGATCGATCCAAGTTTAAGATTGGATATAAGATACGCTACAAGTAACAACTTTGTCGGCAGGCCAGTTTATTCTGAAGCCAGGGCTTTTCTTCAACGACCAGCAGCTGAAGCTTTGGCTAATGCAAACAAGGAATTAAATCAATTAGGTTATCGGTTGCTGATTTTTGACGGATATCGTCCCTGGAGCATAACTAAATTATTTTGGGATATAACACCTCAGGATAAAAAGCAATTCGTAGCTAACCCCAAAGATGGATCAAGGCATAATAGGGGATGTGCCATTGATTTAAGTTTAGTTGATATGTCAACGGGAAAGGAAGTACAAATGCCAGGTGAATACGATGAAATGACCGAACGTTCTTATCCGAATTATCAAGGTGGAACTGAAGATCAACGAAGGATTAGGGATCTGCTCAGAATTAAAATGGAGGCTAATGGTTTTACAGTTTATGAATTTGAGTGGTGGCATTTTGATTATAAAGATTGGAAAAATTATCGCATTGAAAATATTCAGTTCTCAGAAATAAAGTAACTATTAGCAGGTATGAGGATGGCTTAAGCAATAAAATTTTTTTATTAGCTGCAAGATAGCCTGGCTACACATAAAATTCCGGTATATAAACCGGCTCAATAATCTTCTTCTTTAAGAGCATGGCCTTGCTCAATAGTTTTTATCTTTATCAACGACATGAACTCCCAGATAGAATATAAAACTCTTTCACGTATTGTTTACTTGGCAGCAGGGCTGTTTGTTGCTTTCTGGTTTATACATGAGATCATCGTCGTCATCCTCCTGGTATTTTTTGCTATTGTGATAACGATTGTGCTCAATGCACCGGTTACCTGGTTGCAGCAAAGAAAAGTACCTCGCACCGTTGCTTCCTTATTAGTATTCTTTGGTATGCTCGCATTATTTGGTTTGATTGGATGGATGGTGGTGCCCAAAATGGTCACACAGGTAAAGTTGCTGATAACAAATCTTCCTCAATACCTGACAAGCCTCAATCAACGTCTTTCAGACTGGTTGGGTAATACAGGAGGCGAGGATGGGCCGGCATCTTCCTCTTCAACACTTTTTACAGATCAGTTACCGCCTTTCTTCAACAGATTAGGGCAATTTTCCTTGGGCATCATACGAAATATATTAATGATCATTTTATTTTTTTGCTTAGTGATCTATATGCTGATCAATCCGCGGCCATTGCTGGAAATGTATCTTTCTTTTTTTTCTTCAGCGCATAAAGAAAAAGCTACCATTGCGTTTTCTAATGCCTCGGTCATGACAATAGGATGGATGTGGTCAAATGTTCTTGCAGGTGCCCTGCGGGCAACCATTGTATGGTTCTTTCTTTATTTCATGGGGATTCCGGGTGTATGGGTGTGGGCAGGAGTTACTTTTTTTGCGGAGCTTATCCCCAAGCTCGGGTTTTATATCATGGCAGTGCCACCTATATTGGTCGCCTTTTCTATTTCACCACTAACTGCTTTATGGGTGGCTGCATTTTATATTGCACTGGATGAGATCATCGGTGATTTTGTTATTCCCCGCATTCGGTATACGACCATGAAGATCCATCCTGTTTTCACTCTCGTCATGTTGCTCGCAATGACGGCGGCGTTTGGATTAATGGGAGCTTTTATCTCTACACCTCTTACCGCTTTTATCAAGGCATACTACGAAGCCTTCTATCATAAAAAGCAACACCCGGAAGAAACAGATAAAAATATTGAGAGGATGCTGTTTCGGAAATGAGGAAGGATTTTGTTTGACTATAGCTTTTTGATACAGTCTTTGCAGGGCTTTATAGAGCGTTCAAGAGTGCGATCTTTCGAATTTTAAATGTGGAACGATGAATGGATTTAATTCTAAATTCATAATTCTACATTCATCATTTGGACGTTATTTAATTATTTCGCCATACTCCGGTTTCCATTTCCATTTCCAGCGGCGGTGGCTCCAAAGCCACATATCGGGATATTGCCTGATCCCTTCTTCCAGGTAATCCACAAATTTTCCTGTAAGCTCTTGTTCCGTCAATGAAGCAGTGTTATTTGTTGCGAGTGTAAAAACTGCTTTATAAAAACCACGGCGTGGTTTATGAACAAATGCAAATACAACTGCCGTATTATTTAATATAGCACCCTTAGCCGGACCTTTTAAAAACGGCGTTGGTTTATTAAAAAAATTAAACCACCACGCATTGGCTGGATGACCCGGGCTTTGATCGGCTATTAGACCGAGCAGGTACTGGGTATTTTTATAAGACAAAAATTCTTCACGCATAGAGGTAGCCTTTAAAAAAATAGCGCCATTACGGGTTCGTAGCTTATAAAATAATCTTTCGAAAATTTTATTAGTGATCGGCATATAGACAGCCAAAAATTTGAATGCCATGTAATTTGTAAATATTGAATTTCCCCATTCCCAGTTAAAATTATGACCGAGGTGCAACTGTACACTTTTACCTGTTGACTCGAGAGATCGTATCACGTCCCAGTTTGCAGTAAACCGCTTTATTATAAATTTATCTGTTACGGAGATCATCTTGATAGTCTCTAAAAACATATCAGTAAGATTCTTATAAAATTTTTTTGCAATAACTATTCTTTCCTTTTCAGTTTTTTCGGGAAAAGCCTGCAACAGGTTATTCATTACAACTTTTTTTCTGTACCCAAAAACATGATAAAAAAAGAAATAAACAATGTCAGAAAAAAGGTAGAGAATTCTCAAAGGCAATAAGGAAAGGACATAGAGTATGCCATAAACGATATAGTACATGATGCGCAAAGATAAGAACGATAAAGAGTGATCAATCTATTCTCCACCGCCGGGAGCTTTGGACGGCGGCAACTGCGATCAAGCCTTTTACTCAAGCTGAGATCTCAGCGGCAAGTTATTTCTATACTATTCTTTTTATTTTATTTTTCCTTGTTTGCTCGATGAGCCAGGTGGAAAGAGCCAGCCATGCAAATCCAATACAAAAGCCTGCTACTACATCACTGGCGTAATGCACTCTTAAATAGATCCTGCTGAATCCTATTAAAAGAGATAATAAGATCAGGATTGAAGCCGTCAGCCATTTATATAGTTTGGGGATATTAGTTTTCCATACCAGGTAAACGAGTAAGCCGTAAAAAATAAATCCTGATGTTGCATGACCACTTGGATAACTGAAATTTTTCAATGGGCTGATCAATGGATCAGCAGGTCTTAGCCGGTGAAAGAAGAGTTTCATGAAATAATTGATCAGGAAACCTCCAATGCCGATCACTGCAATTTCTAATGCCCTGCTCCAATTTTTCCGGATCAAATAAAATAGCACGATCACACCAAACGCTATCGGCAATATTGTAGCTGAAGCAAAATTGGTGATCACTTTCATAACCCCGGTAAGTTGCGGCGTCATAATATGGGAAGAAAGGAAATTAAAGACTTGCTTATCTACAGCTTCTTCCTTTTCTCCTAACACTTCATGGGTTATTATTCCGAATAAAAAAAGTGCTGCAATGAATAATATAAGGAGAAGAAATATCCAGACTGAAAGATTTTTGAAATAATTATTCTTCATGTGAATATGACAAAATTAAATTTACACTTATTAACATTATAATTATTCAGTCATCAACTTTTGGTAGTATTTTTTCAAATCAATAAAGAGCATAAAAAGATATTGAGCTCAATTCACCGCCTTGGTTCGTTTTTTGCCTGTACTATAAAGAGTAACCATACCCGCCACCGTAATTTATTTTAGTATGAGAAAGGGTTATTTCACAGGAAGGTGAATTCTGTTGTAAGTTTATGAGTTGATAGTTATATTGTAACACATTATGCCAGACAATCGGAAAATACTAAGATCGCTTTTGAATGGATTTGCAACAATATCCTTTGTTGTGACCTGGATACCAGCTTTAGTAGTTACTAAAGGCCGCCCAAACATAGGAAGCAATAAGCCAGCAATAATTAATTGTATTGCAGATGGGTCTGACCGGCTTTTCAAAGAAAAAATTTCAAAATGGGATTCTATTAAAATTACTGTTCTCAATTCAGACAAAGACTTTTTTTATGTCGAACTTAAAGACTCCTTAAAAGTTGAGCCATCCACTTATGATAGTGCTTCTAAGATCATAGAGATCTCAGATATCGAAGGCAATTTTAATGGCCTTTATGGTTTTTTAATAGCAAATAAAGTAATGGATAAAAATTACAATTGGATCTTCGGAAATGGACATGTTGTTTTCCTGGGTGATTTTGTGGACAGGGGTACTCAATCGATACAGGTCTTATGGTTAATCTATAAACTGGAAGAGGAAGCCATCAAAGAGGGTGGAAAAGTTCATTACATTCTAGGAAATCATGAGATCTTAAATATCCAGGGAGCCGGCTATACTGATAATACATATATAAAAGATGACCAATCCAGTACAACCAGTGTTCCATTTGATGAATCACACAAGATCTTACATTCTGCAAAATCGGAATTAGGCAAATGGTTAAGAACGAAAAATTCAATAGAAAAGATAGGCAACTATACTTTTGTTCATGGGGGTATAAGCCCAAAGATCCTTTTATTTAAACCTGACCTCGACAAGATCAATAATACCATCAGGGAAAATATAGAATATGATCTATATAATGATCCCGGGAAGAATAAATTTGCAAACTTCTTAATTGGAAGAGAAGGACCACTTTGGTTCAGAGGTTTAGCAATTAAATATAAGTATTACGATAAAGTAAGTCAATCAGAATTAAAACAAATACTAAGTTATTTTAACAGCTCTAAAATTGTTATCGGTCATACAGGGGTTAACGATATCCAGGCGGATTTTAACGGCGCATTGATCAAAACAGACGTTACTCACGGACAAGAAAAGTTTTCAGGTAAAACAAGAGGTATATTGATCGAGAATGATATTGAATATAAGATAGACGGCAACGGGAACAGATCGAAATTATAAAGAAGTGTTTCTCGCTTTGTCGGTAACGTTTCCTTTCTTCAACTAAAGATGGTTGTAAGTATCGGTAGTGTACAGCAAAGGTTAATTTATTTAATAATAAACAACGTCCTCAAACGTTCCGGTGATGTTAACGGTATCTACATTGGCAAGCCCAAATGTTCCATTAAAAGATCCTTTTAATGTGGAATTGGAATTTGAAGAAATACTTATGTCGCAACCAAAATTGACCCATTGTTTTCCATTTATGTTCAGCCCCATATCTGCTGTTGTAGTTGCCAGTGTATAGATTCCAATGGCCGTAGAATTTGTAGCCAAAAAAATATTGGTGGTGCCCTTTGCTGCAGTAATAAAATTGTAGCCATTACGGATAAATGTGATCGTTTCTGCAGATTGGGTTGTTCCATTGTCAATATTCCATTCTACAGTTTGTGGAGGAACAGGGCCATTATTGCTTTTATTTGTGCAAGCAGCCGAACAGACAGATAAGAAAACTATCATCAACAAAGTACGAACTGAAGGGGTCATGCCAGGGGTTTGAATGTAAAATACAATTAATGTTTGAAAAAATTTCCGCTTGGGATTTTGTCCGGCATACACTGTAACATATATGAATGTTGGGAGGCAGATCCCTGGATAGTAGGAACAAATAAACAAACAGAAATAAGAATAACAAATCAAACACAAGGTCTCTCAGGTTAGCCCTTTGCATCGTCCTTCTTTTCCGCTTCTTTCACAAAACTCCGGATATTCAAATCCTGTTGTGGAAAAGGAATTTGAATACCTTCTTTCCTAAAAATTTCATCTATAGCAAGAATTATATCGCTTTTGATCAGTGTCCAGGTATCAAAATGTTCGATCCAGAATAAAACCCTGAGATCAATAGCACTGCTGTTGAAATCCTTTATTAATACCAAAGGCTGGGGGAAAGACATGATCCTTTTATCGGCGACCAAAAGATCTATAATTAGCTTTTTGGTTTTTTCTATGTCGGTACCATAAGCTACCCCTGTCACTATTTCCACACGACGACTGCTGTTACCTCTTGTCCAGTTTATCAGTTGTTGACTTAGCAGGTTTCCGTTAGGAATGATGACATCGGCTCCATCCCAGGTAGTGATCACACTGCTTCTGAAGCCTATCGACTTCATGGTTCCCGATTGTCCGCCGAATTCAACTACATCATCTACATTGATTGGTTTTTCAAAGGCTAAGATCAACCCGCTAACGAGATTATTGACAAGCGACTGCAAACCGAAACCGATACCCACACTCAATGCTCCCAGAATTATCGCCAACCTGTCCATAGGGATGCCGGCAGCAGCAAATGCCATTAACACACCAATACTTATTATTGCAATTCTTATCAGCAGCAGCCAACTGCCAATGCCCTTTTTTTCGCGACTGCCTGCAACACGCTGATCACCCGAAGCGAAAAATGTGACAATACTGGAAATCATACCTGCAAAAAAAAGGATCAGAAAAAACAAAAAAATACTTTGGATGGTAAACGTGTATTGACCAATCGTTCTGTCTCTTACAAAGAAATCTGTAATTGGCTGACTAAGCTTCTTGAAAAAATAAAAGCCACGTCCAAATAAAATACACCATCCAACCAGGAGCAAGTAATAAAATACGGGTGGCACTTTTCTACCAACTTTTTCAAAATTGATATACAGAATTGTGCTATCCGGTATTTTGTATACTCTTGCTGCAATGGTCAGCATTTCATTAACCAGCCGGATTACCCAGAAAAATAATATGCCATTTGTCAGGCCGAACATACCACTGGTTAAAAAAGATTTCGAAAAATTATACCTGCCATAAAGGTTGGCTATTGGTGATATGATCTCCATCAAAATAAAGAAGATGATAAATATCTGGACCCCTTTTTCTTTTAATTCTTTCCGGTGGGGGCTCATTAAAAAAACAATGCCAGAGATCACACCCATTAATGAAAGCAATAACATTCCCCATCTTTCAGGGCGGGAAGCCTGTAATGTTAAGTTGTCAATAGCTGCAAGAAAAAACATAAACAACGTAAAGAGCCATGCAGACATCCAGTATTTCGAAATGAAATTCCAGAAAATGAAAGTAAGAGATACCACTGAAATGATCCATAATGCGATAATGAATACAAATGGAGGGCCCGGAAAGAAGAATTGGCAAATACTTATGGCAATAAGTGCAGATGATAACAGGGGGTAACGTAAAACCAGAGATCCCGGCTGAGTGATAGTTGATGATTGCGCTACCTGTGATTTTTTCTTTAGGGTTCTTATGAAAAGTGTTAAGCAGGCGATCAATAAAAGCACGAATGCGATCAGGCCTGAATTATTTTTTGAATAAAAAGAAAAAACCAGGCTTGTTTTTTCTTTTGACAAGTAATAAATTTCTTTGAATGGTCTTCGGAACGCTATGGGTTCCCAGATATTAACCGTTTCCCGGTCTAAAAGGGAAACGGCAAGATTCTCCCTGTATTTTTTGATCTGTTCAATACCATCTTCAAGCTTAATAATAACAAAATTTATCCTTGTTTGTAATAGCTGTAACTTTTGAATGACCTTTCTAAGCAGGCTGTCGGCAGGTCTCAATTCTTTCATCACCAGTGTTATTTTCCCGGTAAGATTCAAGAAGCGGACAGAATCTGAAGGCAGTTCAACAAGGATACTATCACTGGCCAGCGAGTCGATCTTGTTCCCGAAACCCACCAGGTTCTTAAGATAAGATTCAACTGTCTGCCTGCTAATATTTGTGCGATTCAGTAACTCATTCAGGAGGGTTGACGAAGTAGCAAGGTTTCTATCGGTTTGTGTGGAGCCCTGATTTGTAAAAACACCATCGCCGGCCACATCATATAAGCGAAGCACATAATCCAGGCGAGAGGCTATACCTGCAGTATCAATCCCCTTTTCCAAGTAATCATTTGCTTTTTGGGAGACTTTCTGAATATTATCAAGTACTGCGTTTTGTCTTGCAGCGATCTTATCAGCTTTGAACTGCTCAATGTTTTTTTTGATCTCATAGGCTACCCGTTGTCTTAATGGGATCAGGATCTCTTTGGTTACCGTATCTGTTTCGATCGTGTCCTGGACAACAGTTCCCTGCTGGGCCGAACCAATAATGCATAGTAAAGATGCAAGAATAAACAAGGAGACATGCAATATTTTTTTCGTCATTTAAAGCTTTATTATTTCATAGCTGAGTGGGTTACAACAAGAGAAAGAAAATTACGAAGAATTTGTTTATCCGCGCATGATTAAACCAAGGTGGGGACTGATCAAAACAAACTTTGAAACATGTTGCGGAGAAAGTGCAGCATAATTCGTTGCAATAGCTATCCTTTTGCCCCAACCGATATATCCTTATAAGCGTCTGCATTTTTCATTGCAGTCAAAAGTTAATTTACGATTGCTTTAACGGAATCTTCGGGGGCTTGCGCTTTTGTATCCGTGAAAATATACAGTGCTTCTGTGAATAATATTAAAATTCGTTTCATATTAGAGCAATTTTGCTTTTTTTAGAGGTGAATTGCGCATATAAAATATACATGTAAATATCCTGTATGAAAACGACCAAAGTTCTAAAAGCCTTTAGTTTGCTTTTGATCTTAGTTATTACGGTTAGTTGCCGAAGTAACAGATCTACCACAGGCAGACAATACCCGAGAAATTCTACACATCCAACTGAAACTCCAACAAAGACAGAAACTGTTTATGTTGATGGCGGTAATCTTCCACCCGGCCAGGCGAAAAAGATCTACGGAGATCAATCAGCTAAGGCTTATGCACCGGGGCAAAGAAAAAAATATGAGAACCAGTATCCTTTGGTGATTGTTTATACACCTGGTATAGTCATCAGTCGGTATAGTGACGGTCGCTACTATTACAGAAACGCAGCCGGGTATACTTACTGGAAAGGCTATGATGGAAGGTATTATCTCGATGAGAAGCATTTGAAAGGTATGAAATATGAAGTGAGTGAGTATGATGACTGGAAATTCAAGGGGCAAAAGAATAACAAAGCCCAGGAAGCGAAAGGAAAAGAGCAGGAAGAAAAAGTAAAAGAAGACCAGAAAGCAAAAGACGCTGAACCTATAGCCACAATAAAGGAACAAAAAGGAAAAGGACAGAACGAAAACGCAAAAGACAATGATCAAAAAGGAAAGGATCAAGCTGATCAAAAAGCCAAAGACGACAATCCCCCAAAAGGAAAAGCTAAATCGAAGGGTAAAGCTTAATTAATTCAGTTCCTTCGGAGTCTTCATGACAATCTTCATTAAGAAGATAAATTGTCAGCGAGGGTTCTGCAAAGCGCAGCCAATCTGTGTAGCGGGAAGAGGTGTTGCATTTCTTCACGCATTTGGAACATGGATTTCTTTCTACAACAGGCTTTCTTATTACAAAACCAGGTTTACTTAACAAAAACTACCTTGATGGGAAAAGAAAATCCTATGATAAGGCATTAATTTATCCTTTGTAGCATACTTGCCGGCAACAACGTAATTTCGGATCGATCAAATCAAGCCACCGAATCATTATAAAAAAATAATCATGAAACTGCATAAAACAATTTTGATCCTGTTTTTTTTCTCCCTGCTAATTAACGGTAATACCCAATCATCGATCGTAGATGCACAATTGTCAAAGATCAGGAATGAAGGCTTTCAACATTCTGAAGCTAAGAATATGCTATTGGAATTTACTGATGTGTATGGCCAACGTCTTACAGGATCAAGAGAGTACCTGGTTGCAGCTAAATGGGCTGCTGCAAAAATGAAAGCAATCGGTCTTGATAATGTTCATTTCGAAAATTTTTGTAAAGATTGTCGTGGGTGGTCGATGAAAAGTTTTAATGTTGAATTGGTCTCACCGAACTATATGCATTTGGTAGCTTACCCCATGGCGATGTCCAAAAGTACGGCCGGCATCGTGGAAGGCGAACTGGTTAGTATTGAAAGTTTCAAGGACATGAAAGCTCTGAAAGAAAAGTTCTCCGGGAAATTAAAAGGTAAAATTATTTTATTGGGAACTGAGCCACGACAACGATCTTTAACCGATACTATTTTAAAAAGGTATAGCGACGATGAATTA
>DASYQG010000370.1:0-6084 GCA_036005825.1 Chitinophagaceae bacterium
ATTTATTATCTTATAAATACAGCGATATCAGAAATTGCAAAAAAGCCAGTGATCGAAATAAAGGTGCAATGGATCGTTTTTGTTGTCGTTTTTATTCCTATTGCCATCGGGCTTATGATCTTTGGCTTTTATGCTTTAAAAGGTGAATACGATCATCTTCCCGAAAGCTCAGCCGAACTGGAAGATTGATATATAGATCTTGTAAAATGAAACCGCCCTGCGACCAGGGCGGTTTTTAATTGGCTCACAACGAAACCGCATGCAAAAACTTTTCTTTCTTTATGATCATCGTATCATCATAAAAATCTACAACACCTGTTTCGACATTATACATTGCACCACAAATCCCGATCTCGCCACTTCGTATCATTTCATTTAATATCGGGCTTCGCTGCAATACTTCATTTACTATCCTTCTCACGTTGATGGTGGCTACATTCTCAACGAATTCACTGTTCTTTGAATTGCGATCGCTCTTTGTAACGGTTTCTTCGTCAACAGCAGGCTGCAATTTTGAAAGCAGCGTTGTAAGATTTCCCATTTCAACATGATCGCATGCACCTTTTACAGCGCCGCATTTTGTATGACCCAACACCACAATGAATTTTGATCCCGCTATTTTGCAGGCAAACTCCATACTGCCAAGTATGTCTTCGTTGACGATATTGCCTGCGATGCGTACACTGAATATATCGCCAAGCCCCTGGTCAAAGATTAATTCGGCCGAAGTGCGGCTATCAATACAGCTAAGAACGATGGCAAAAGGCCATTGGCCGTCACAGGTTTCATTTACCTGTTGCAAAAGATTGCGATTGAATTTTAGATTGCTTACAAATCTTTTATTACCATCTTTTAAGATCTCCATCGCCATTGATGGAGTCATTGTTGATTGTGATTCTTTATTATGAGTTCTCATTTTGATTTTTTTATCGGTTAAAAAATTAACTAACTACTGCTTCTGGTAAACGTTTCTTTGATTCACCAACCAGTACCGAATGATAACGCGGTATGTATTCTTTTACGGATTGCACATTATCGGTGTTAACGATCTTATACACTTCTTTAAATCCAACCGTTTTGCAATCGATATTCTTTAGTGGCGCCTGCACATCTTTGAAATCACGGATAAGCTCCAATACATCATGATCGATATACTGGCTGTCATAGGCATCAATGATCACCGTTGAATTCTCCGGTAAATGCTCAAGCGTAAGTTTTATACTTGCCTTATTTAAAAACGAAACTTCTTCCGCCAGGTGGATCAGTATAGCCTCTCCTTGTTTATGTTTTTCTTTATGGAAGAAATAAGAGTTCTTATAATTACCATATAACAACGCAAGAATGCTTACTCCTAATCCAATTCCCACGCCAGTCAGGAGATCAGTAAATACGATTGCAATAACAGTTACAACAAATGGCACCCATTGATATTTGCCATCACTGATCACTTTTTTAAAGGTTACCGGGTTACAGAGTTTATAACCAGTGATCAAAAGGATTGCAGCCAATGATGAAAGAGGGATCTTATTCAGCAGACCCGGAATAAGTGTCACACAAATCAATATCAGTAAGCCATGAATGATTGTTGAAGCTTTGGATTTTGCCTGGGCATTTACGTTTGCAGAGCTTCTTACGATCACACTTGTTATTGGTAAACCACCAATAAGACCAGAAGCTACATTGCCGATTCCCTGGGCAAATAATTCACGATTGGTTGATGTAGCTCTTTTTTCAGGATCAAGTTTATCAACTGCCTCAATACATAATAGTGTTTCGATGGAAGCCACAGCTGCTATTGTCAATGCTATAAAATAGACCTGGGGGTTTTTTAATTGAGAAAAATCAGGCAATGTAAAAAAACTTATAAACTCATTGAAACCTGAAGCGACTGGCACTTTTACCAAATGTCCATACGTCACAGCCAAATTACTTCCTGTGCTCATAAATACCTGGTTTAACACCACAGCTATTACCACAGCAACTAATCCGCCCGGCACCAATCGCAAATTCTTTTTAAAGAAAGGTCTTTCCCAAAGAATAAGAATCACAAGCGAAACAAGGCAGATAACTGTCGCACCGAGATCAATCCTGGCAATTGAGTTGATCAGTCCGGAAAAAGTGTTCTCACCATCAACTTGCAAAAAATAAAAATCACCTTCTGCATCTTTATCATACCCAAATGCATGAGGTATTTGCTTAAGGATAATGATGATACCGATCGCTGTCAACATCCCTTTGATCACACTCGATGGAAAATAGTTAGCAATGGCGCCGGCTTTTAGAAACCCAAGTAACACCTGGATGATACCAGCAATCACAACGGCCAGTAAGAAAGTTTCAAAAGCTCCCAATTGATTTATAGATGCCAATACCACAGCAGTAAGTCCTGCGGCAGGGCCGCTTACACTTAATTGGGAATTACTGAGAAATCCAATAACAATACCGCCAATAATACCGGCGATCATTCCCGAAAAAAACGGAGCACCTGAAGCAAGTGAAATACCCAAACACAACGGCATTGCTACAAGGAATACAACTATACCTGCCGGCAAATCACTTTTAAGATTTGCCAATAAATTTTTATTAGAATTCATTAAAATAAATTTTATGTCGCAATAAACTGATATCGCTATTGAGTTATAACAATACAATAAGAACAAAGCCTGTATCAGGCTTACAGAAAAAACTATGGATTATGCGACATTAGGAGGGGGCACCAACGGCTCACCATGGTGGGCGATATAAATACCCGCATTTTCATGCTTATAATACTGCAGGGCAAGAGAAAATAGATGATAAGATATGTGATGATCGTGTAAGTATTCTTCAGAAAAAGTATTGAGTGTTTTGGGTGCTTTCTCTTCTGTACTATTATTACCTATTGGATTACCACTCTCCTCTTCAGTTCCCGCTAACGGAGATTGATCAAGAGTCATTTTAGAAATCTTCGCTAAGTTTTTTTGGGGTTCCAAAACAAAAGGTACACTTACAGTGAGCCAAGCCAATGCAATCATCATGAGAATGGCTGAAACGATATGAAAACGTGAATATATTTTGGCTTTGGTCATATAAATGTGGCTGCAAGTTAATGTATCGGGCTTTTTGCACCAACCATTATCAAAACAATTTTGTCACCAGATTGTTTGCTATTTGAAAAAGATTAAAAGCTATTTTTGAAATTCAAGCTATTATATGAAATCATACCAAAAGCTTTTACAGGAGAACAAAGAATGGGCAAAAGGAAAAGTTGCAGTTGACCCTGAATATTTCGACAGGCTATCACAAATTCAAACGCCGGAATTTTTATGGATCGGTTGCAGTGATAGCCGTGTACCCGCCAATGAAATCACGGGTACACAGCCTGGTGAAATTTTTGTTCACCGCAATATTGCCAATATGGTGGTGAATACCGATTCCAATTTGCTTAGCATTTTAGAGTTTGCGGTGACTCATTTGAAAGTAAAACATATCATCGTATGCGGGCATTATGGTTGTGGCGGGATCAAGGCGGCCATGTCAAATCATGACTACAAGCAAGTGCTTAATATGTGGCTGCGCAATATAAAAGATGTGTATCGTTTGCATCGCGAAGAGCTTAATGCGATCAAGGATGAAGACCTTCGGGCTGACAGGCTTTGTGAATTAAATGTAAAAGAACAAGTGATGCATCTTGCTAAGACCTCTATTGTACAACGTGCATGGAAACACGAACAAAGACCTGATCTGCATGGATGGGTGTATGGTTTAAAAGATGGATTGATCAATCCGTTATTTGAAATGAAAGCAGGAACGCATATTGATGAGCTATACGAATACGATGATCTATAAATTGAGCAGATAGTGTTGCAATAAAAACACCCCTGCCCCTGCGAGATAACCTATAATTGCAATCCATGCAATTTTTTTCAAGTACCAGCCAAACTGAATTCGCTCCATTCCCATAGCCGCGACACCCGCAGCGGACCCGATAATTAAAATGCTTCCTCCGGTTCCTGCGCAATAAGCAAGAAACTCCCAAAAGAAATGATCGGTTGGATACTGATCAAGACCATACATACCCTGTGCAGCTGCAACCAAGGGTACATTATCAACAATAGCAGAAAGAAAACCAATGATCATGGTAATGATACTGATATTTCCAATCGACCTGTCTAATGAGCCTGCAATTGAAGTGAGAATGCCTGTTGATTGCAATGCAGAAACTGCTAATAAAATTCCGAGGAAAAATAAAATACTTGGTGTATCGATCTTTCTCAATGCATGGTTGACAGAAAGCAAGCCTTTCTCCGATTCGTCTTTACCGCTGTGCACCATTTCCGTAAGTACCCACATTAAACCAAGACTGAAAACAATACCCATATAAGGAGGCAAATGAGTGATCGCTTTAAAAACCGGAACAAATAATAAACTGCCGAGTCCTATAAAAAAAACTGCCTTTCTTTCATACCCGGTAGAAAAGAGTTTTTCTTTTTTTGATTCATCCCATTCAATAAAACCTTTCATCTGCATGCTGATGATAAAAGCAGGAACCATAAAACAAGTGAGAGAAGCAAGAAAAGTTTGGGCAATAATTTTTGAAGATGTTATTTGATGCCCGATCCATAACATAGTGGTTGTTACATCACCGATCGGGCTCCAGGCGCCCCCGGCATTGGCTGCGATCACTACAAGCCCGGCAAACATTAACCTGTCTTTATGTAAAGGAATTAGTTTACGCAATAACGAAACCATTACAATTGTCGTGGTAAGATTATCAAGTATTGCAGAAAGGAAGAAGGTGATGAATCCAATTATCCAAACTAATTTCTTTTTATCGGTACTTCGAATTCTTTCGGTAATGATCTCAAATCCATCGTGAGCATCGATAAGTTCAACAATTACCATAGCGCCAAGTAAAAAGAAAAGTATGCCGGCTATTTCTGAAAGATGTTGTGATAGATTCTCAGAAACTAGCTCTCCTTCTCCTGACAAAGAATAAACTGCCCAGCAAATAACTCCTGTAAGTAAAGCAGAAGCTGCTTTATTAATTTTTATCGATTGTTCAAATGCAATAGCTAAATACCCGGCGATAAATATGATGGCAACAATAATTGTCATTACAGTCTAAAAATAAGAATTAGCTTTAAGACCATAAATTCGTTTCATGAAATACTTATCATTCTTATTTGTTCCTGCTTTCCTTTTAAGCTGCAAAAATGTTGATGATAATAACCAAAATGTAGCTACTCAAAACAAGGATTCTCTAGATTTAAGCAAACATTATAGCTGGGCTTTGTTGCCTTTTACAAAAGCCGACGCAGTAAATCCTATTTTATTACCAGATACAAAATCAAAATTTCACTGCCCTGTAAGAAATGCAGATGTGCTATGGGAAGAAAAAGATGTTTTCAACCCCGCCGCAATCGTTCGGCATGATACGGTGTTTCTATTATATAGAGCTGAAGATAAAATTGGAAAATTTGCAGGCACATCAAGGATCGGTTTAGCATGGAGTATAGATGGTTTGCATTTCACAAAACATCCTTCGCCGGTTTTATATCCTGATAATGATTCATCACAGATTTATGAATGGGAAGGCGGTTGTGAAGATCCAAGAATTGTGGAAGATGAAAATGGTACTTATTATATGACCTATACGGCTTATGATGGTGATAAAGCAAGATTATTGGTCGCATCTTCAAAAGATCTTTATCATTGGACAAAACATGGACATGTTTTTAAAGATTTTCTTAGTGGAATGTTTGTAAAAGCATGGAGCAAATCGGGTTCAATAGTTTGCAAATATGAAAACGGAAAAGCTGTTGCAGTTAAGATTAATGGCTACTATCGGATGTATTGGGGTGACACAGATATTTTTTCAGCTAGTTCCGATGATCTGATACATTGGAGTCCTAAGATATATGCAGATGATCAGCCTGGTTATTCCGATGCTCACCCTGAGGTACAATTTGTAAAAGTGTTTGGTCCGCGAAAAAGGAAATTTGATAGCGACCTCGTTGAGCCTGGACCACCAGCAATGTTAACAGATAGCGGTATTGTTTTAATATATAACAGTCGCAATGTGAGAACGAAGGGTGATAGCTC
>DASYQG010000371.1:0-7823 GCA_036005825.1 Chitinophagaceae bacterium
AAGAATTACTTCTTTACAAGCTAAAATGGCTGCACAGAATATGAACCATCAATGGTCGCCGGTTCCCGATAAAACTTCATTTAATGATAGCGATATTGAGGGTTTCGCGGCAAGCTATTTTGACAATATCACAAATTATAGTTTTAGCGATGTGCCTACAGAATCACCAATACCTGTGATGTGGTGGCGTTCCGTTTATTCTTCAACAAATGGTTTTGCCTACGAAAGCTTTATTGATGAGTTGGCGCACAATGCAGAAAAAGATCCGCTTGAGTTCCGAAAAGCTCACCTGGGTGGTGAAAAAGGCGAACGTTATATTGCGATCCTCGAAAAACTTGGTGAGTTAACTAATTGGAAAGACAAAAAGAAAAATGATGGCTGGGGTGTTGCGATCACAGAATGTTTCAGCAGTATTGTTGGCGAAGCTGTAAAGGTTTCGAAAAATACTGCAGGTAAATTAAAAATTGATAAGGTATTTGCAGTAATGGATTGCGGGTGGTATGTTAACCCGGATATTATTCGTGCACAGGTAGAAGGAAGTATTATTATGGCTTATGGAGCAGCAGCAGTTCATGAAATACATTTCATGGATGGCAAAGCAGTAGAGACAAACTTTCATCAATACAAAATGCCACGCATTAATGAAATTCCTGAGATAGAAGTTCATATTATGGAGAATGATGAAAAGCCAGGTGGCGTTGGCGAGCCGGGATTACCGCCGTTTGCTCCGGCATTATGCAATGCAATTTTTGATCTTACAGGAAAAAGAATAAGAAAACTTCCTTTAAATATTAACGAAGTATAAGAGTGAAATAAAAATTAATTACAGCCCGCATTAATTCGCTTTTGCGGGTTTTTCTCTTTCTGTTTTTACTTGTGCAGGAGTTACGATCGGATATTTATTCCCCCAATTATTGCGGACATAATTTAATACATCAGCTATTTGTTTGTCATCGAGAAAATTCAGTGGGTTCATGATCGCATTATATTTTTTTCCATTTACAGTAATCTCACCCGTTTGTCCATTAAGGATATAACCAATATTTTTCTTAGCGTCTTTTAAATAAGTTGTTTTTGCCAGTGGAGGATTTACTCCTTCCATTCCTTCGCCTTTTTCCATATGACAATTCTGACAGTAAAGAGTATAAACCTCCTTCCCTCGTTTCATACTCTCCTGGAGATTTTTATCCTGGAATTTAGAAGCTAAAAAGATCGCTGGTACAAAAAACCCGGTAAATAGAATTGCTTTTCTCATCACTAAAGTTTTAGACAAAAGTTGAAGATCAAAAATACAGAAGATAGAATATAAATCTCTCTTAAAAGTTGTCTCTTAAAAAGAAAAAAGCTGCATATTTCTATGCAGCCTTTAACCACTCATAGGATCCGGTGTATTTATATTCAAAAAAAATGACTGCTTAATTATCTTCCTCTTCTTTTACAAAACCACCATTCATATCAAATTCTGCTTTCATTTTTTTTCCATTCAAATTGAATTTGGCTTTATAAGTTTGTTTTGTACCCTCATGGGCATCTTCCCATTTTACATCTGTAGCTGTGGAATATTTTGCACTAAATGCTGTTTGAATCGGTGCAGGAACATCATTAGCACTTATTTCTTTGTTATCCTCTTTCTCTTTTTTATCATTATCACACGATTGTATCGTAAATAATGAAAGACTTAAAGCCATTATTAGAAATATCTTTTTCATAAAACCTATTTTCCAGTAAAGTTGCAAATGTGATGCCGGGAGAGTTAATAGTGTGAAAAAGTATTGCAAGTTCCAAAACCATTGAAATTAAATCTTTTCTTGAGATCGGTTTTAGAGAGTTATAATTGCCTGAGAAAAGTTATAGATGCTTAACTAAAGATGAATTTTCAGAATTTCTTTTCTTTCAAGATTCTTCAGCACATCCGTTTTACTTATCAATGCAGAACGTAATTGCTTTGCCGATAAAAGACTCAACTGGTCACTGCTATGTTTGCTACCCGGCTGTGAAGCATTGCCATATGCTAAAAGCACTTTTGCTTTTACTGTTTTACTAAATTCGGTTACCGCAATAAAAGTTTCTCCAGCTTCAGCATGGTATTTATTGTCTTTATCTTCTGCATAAGACTGTGACATAAAGATGCCATGTTGCGGCGAACCACCGTTTGCAGGCAGATCTATATTATTCATGCGAAGACGATAAACATCGCCCCATGCAATATCCGCCGAACCATATTTTTTCTTTACCTCATTTGTAACTTGCGTTAATAATTTTACCGCCTGTTGTTCATCTTTCAATCCATCCGGGGTAGACAGTGGTTGTTTTCGATCCCAGCGGATTGCATACATTGTAGCAGGTATTATTTTGTCAAACCAGGCGGAAAACAATACGGCACCTTTACTTGCCGCATCTGTTTTTTTGTCCCATGCTTTAAGGATGGCTGCAGCTTCTAATGCCGTTGAGTCAGGATATTTTTTTACGGCAGCCAGCAGGTCATCCAAAAAACGTTCAGCTGCTTCAACACCAGTATTGAGTTTATAATCGATCAATTCATCAAAGGAAATAGAAGAATCATTTTTTATCATATTAACTGCACGTTGAGGCCGAAGTCCCATCTGCTGCGGTGCCACATAAGAATAAAATTTTTGCGGATCCAGCACAGAGGGCCAGGTACAGTTCCATGGCGGATCATTTGCATTTTGCAAAAAACCTGATGGCGGATTCAAAACTTTTGGCAAGTCGTCATAACCAAGTGTTTCCTGCCAGATCAGTTTTGATTTCGTTCCATCGATCGTTCCTCTCCAGTAAGTAAAATCACCTTCCGGTCTTTTTGGTAAGTTACCATTGAAAAGATAAAAAATATTTCCTGCTTTGTCTGCATACAATACATTAAACATAGGTATCTGCATCATCTTTAATGCTGATTCAAACTCGGTCCAATTTCTTGCTTTGGTCATCTTATGGTATTCTTCAAATATTTTAAAATCATCCATGCCGGCCACACGTACAGCATAAGCTTTATTATTTTTTTCTCCTACAACAGGGCCCTGTTTTGAATTTTTAATTTCTAATTTTTGTTCCAATAATGTTCCATTTGGTTGTTTTACTTTAATGGTTATTGTTTTTTTATCAAAGGGAACAACTTGCCCGTCCAATAAATAACCGTCATCTTGCAAGTTGAGTTCATATCGGTCGCTGGCATCTAATGTATTCACTGTATGCGTCCAGCCCAGGTTATCATTGAAGCCTAAAAAAAGCATCGGCATGCCAACAGATGTAGCACCATATGCATTGAAATCATTTGTGTGTAAATGAGCTTCAAATAATAATGTAAAATCTTTCTCCCACGGAAGATGCGGGTTAATTACCAGCATTGCATTTTTAGAAGCAGATTTTGACGGGCCTATCGCATAAGCGTTGGAGCCTGGTTGAAATAATTTTTCAGTGGCGGCTCGTTCATTGGCCGTTAAAAAACGGAACATCGTTCGCAGTATATTCGCAAATACATCAACCGGGGTTACAGGAAGCACCTGCTTCTTATCTTCTCCGATTGCCTCCGGATGATCTTTTGCATAGTCATTTATTCCTTTTACAAATGCATCCGTGTATGTTTTGTATTCTGTCGTTTGCTTTGCATATGTCTCTTTCGCTTTTTCAGGAAGATCAAAGATCAACACCTGTTTGTCGGATTCCAGCCAGTCATTTCCCCAGTATTCTGCTGCCCTTCCTCTTGCTTGTCCATAAATCTGTAATAACAGGTTTGCATGGTTATTCATTTGGGCCCATCCAAAAGCATAATACATTTCATTGTTATTTTTTGCATAGATATGCGGCACGCCATAGTTATCCCAGAGAATTTCTGTTTGTTCATTTTGCGCTTTGAGAGAAAAAGAAGCAAGAAATATTGTTGCTAACGAAAGGCAGGTTTTACAGACTGGCCGGAGCAAGATATGCATAATAAAATTTTTGCTGTTATTATCTTCTCTTAAATCTTTCCCGGATAAGAGAGAGCGGCCTGTAACTAAATTTACTTTGTTTTGAGGACTATTAAAATTTTAATTTTCTATGGGACTTCTTGATAAATAAAGAAATGAAGATGAAGTGGAGGATACCTATTTGTTCAGTTTTTAAACCCGTCAGGGATCGATCTTCACTTGTAAAATATTTCCCGGTTGTTTTGTTCCTTCATTTGAAATGAACAGGTCGCCTGCAGCGTTAAAAGTAATTCCCTCTGGTTGTGCAAATTCGTTGTTATTTAATTGGTACAATTTCTTAATGGTTCCTGCAGCATCCATGATCAATAATTTTGGATCTCTTCCATCAATTATATACATATCACCGTTAAGAGGGTGAATAGAGATACCTGATGGGTTCATGGAGCCTTTCTTTTTTTTGCCCAAACCATTAGTTCCAAATATTTCATTCAGCAGGTCTATTTTAAATACAGGCTGCTGATTCATTTTTTTAGATGACAGGTCAAAAGCATAGATGCCTTTGTAATCTTGTGTTTCCAGCTCGGCACCTTTAATGGCAATTAGCAACCGGTTATTTTTTTTATCGTAGCAAAGGCCTTCAGAATCTTGTTTTATAGTTAAATGAGTGCTGTATTCTTTTACCGAAGGCTTCGCAACATTTATATTATTCACCTCAAACAATTTTCCATCGGCACGCAACACCCATACAGTTTCCCCGACCACGGCCAGCCCTTCATAATCCCCTACCACCCCAAACGGAATTTCCTTTTCCACCGATGATGAACCGATGTTATAAATAAATATTGTTCCCAGTTCATCCTGCACGCAGGCGAATCGTTTGTCATCTATATTTGAAAGCCCTGATATCTCTGTCAGTTCTTTTGGCATTTCCCATTTTTTCATAATGGTGATCCCAGTTGCTGTCAATCCCCCGCTATTCGTTTCATTCTTTTTATTTCCCACTGTTTTGCTTTTCGACTCACTTAAAAAAAACATGCCAACTTTTTTATTAGTCAGTAAACCTAATAAACCGGAAAGACCAGCAAATAAGATTGCTATTTTGATCATGTTCATTTTAAATTTTCCCTTAAGGGATATCGTTATGAAATATTATCCCAATTAATTTGTTGTTTCTGAAAAACATTGTGATTTGGTGGCCGAAGCTATCTTCTGCAAGAATATTTCTTTTTAATTTCGTTTTGCTATCATATGAAAAATCGCCGACAAAATCCCATTCATGTTTTTCAATTCCGTTTTCGATTTTGGTTTTGTCTGGCTTACCATAAACTTTAAGAGCTTTTTCTTTACTGTCTCCTAACTTGAAACCCTTGCTTGTTTTAAAATATGATCTTACAATTTTTGTTGTTTGAGTAAGAAAACCTTTAAAATACTTTTGTTTTAGTTTGTCTGAAGCTAAATCACCGCCAGCCGTGTGTAGTTCCATACTTTGAATTATTCCTAACGGGATATCATTGTTTAAGAAATGATAAGTAACCAACCTGTGATAGTCTGTATAAAGAACAAATACTAGAGTCTGCTTTAAAGTATCATTTGAAAACCAGGCGCCTTCATCCTCGAAAATCTCTCCACTTTTCCTGGGATGTAAATTGGGTGCGAACATTTCATTAGTAACCGGGTAGTCATCTGCTGCAAATTTTGAAATAGTGTCTGAAGAGTAAGTTTGATTATTACCCGGCAAACAGATTTTTAGATTTTTGCTTTTGTAAGGAGAAGCAATAATTAAAAACAAAAACGATATTGCAGAGAAGGTATTTATTGTTTGTGGCTTCATTATCAATTTAATTTTTGAACAACTCTCATAGGCCTTTGATAAAGATTAATACTAATAAAAGAAAACCAAACTAAAAAAGATAGAAAACTAAATTTCTGAACGATGGGTAGGTACATCATTTCATTTGAATGATAAAGATAATTGTTCAGTGTTACAAGCAAAAGATTAAATAGCCCAATAGCAAAAAGCCAATTCCATTTCAATTGATACAGCGCAATCAATATCCCGATCATTGCAATAAGCCCGAATGCGGATGAAGTATTGACGGCAAGATCATGGTCGATGGGTGTGAGTAATAAAAAAGAAGCAAGCATGCAAACGGTACCAGCCACCTGGATCAAAAGCTTGTGAAATTTCTTTAGTTGAGTTAATGCCGGGAACAGTATCCAAAAAGTGGAAAGTGATAAACAGAGTATGAACATGGCTGTTACTGCAACTGGTCTTGCTGCATTGGTTTGCCCATTAATTGCTTTTTCACCTAAGAGATTGCACCAGTAATTATCTGTCCAACTATAGCCGATGGCAGCTTTATCTTTTCCTGAACCACCCGGGTAAAGGAATGCTGCAATAATATAAAGAATAATGAAAAGAAAACTTCCAATAAATGGTACTAGTATCCAACTATTTTTTGATCTTTGTGAGACTGTAGTCAAGTTTCCGGAGTTGATCTATTAAAAGTAATTACCATGCGGTGAATTACTAAAAACCGCTGTTCCAAATTTTAGTTAATTAGAAACGCAGGGAGCTCTTCATTTCTTTAGATCAAAAATAACCTTCGCATTCTTTTGCTCGCTTGACGAGATAAAAACTTCATAGCGACTGCTTGCTGTGGTGATGATCATGACTGAAGTATTCGGTGGAATAGAGCCTAAATTTTCAGCCACCATAATTATTTCATGGTGAGGCTGAGACGGATCGACAGCGAAGGTCATGGATATTGGTTTTTGAGTAAGTCGCATGTGCGATTTTATCAATGTATTGTTATGATAGACGCTGATCGTATCTCCATCTATTTCGCCATTATCATAGAGATCAATTTTAATTTCACTGGCTTCGGTCTCAATTTTTTTGACCAATGCATTTTCACGGGTCTTTAATACCAGTGGAGGTGGAGGAAAAATTTTCTGATTTGGCTTTACAACTGAAATTGTTTTTGCAATCGTATCAGTTTTCGGTTTGATCACCTGGACCGTCTCAACTTTTTTCTGCGGTGGAGGTATAACTTTTTTTGGTGGCGGTTTTGAAGTGGTTGGTTGCTTTGTCGCAGAGCTTGTTTTTGGTTTCGTCGTCACTTGTGTGACCGGCTTTACACATTCACGAAATGTTATATCATCTAATGCAAAATCATTTCCGCAACCACCCGGTGCATTGTCGGTCATGACCAGCATTAATGCGGATGCAGAAGCAGGCGTTGTAAAAGAGGCACGATGCTGGATCCATTGTGGCTCTTCAAATCTTGGCACTTCGCCTGTAACGATACTTGCGACGATCGCTCCTTCGGGTGTCTCCAATCGAATATTGAGACGAGGTAATAATGGATATGGACATTTTCTTGTGGGCTTGCAAAGATTCATGAGCCACAGACCCAGTTCATATATAGTATTATTCTTTAAGCCGCCAATTGGGATCCTTAGAAACTCACCCGGATATGGCGCAGCATTTACCAACATCATATTTCCACCCACATCACCTGGAGTATGATCCTCCGGAAGTGTATGCCAATCGTCACTAAAGCATTCACTGGTATAAGATGCAAATGAATAATATCCATCGGATGGACATGTAGTCGTAACCCGCCGGTAATTGGAAAGATCACCTGTATTCAGGTCACGTACATTGCCGGTGCCAAAGTGTATAGTGATCTGCGGTGGCTTAAAAGTACAATCAGCCGTTTGCGCATTCGATACAAAGGCGAAAAGAAGAATAATAAATATGAAACCAAACTTCTTCAAAGTCCCATTCACTTTACTCTAAGCTACTATAAAATGAAGAGTATTTTTCGGATGATGGTATGAAAGGTATATTTCAAATGCCAAGTTTTAAGATTTCTTTATGCCTGCCCGGAACGA
>DASYQG010000372.1:0-11002 GCA_036005825.1 Chitinophagaceae bacterium
TTAAATCTTTTTTGGAAAAGGAAAATGATAAAAGGAATTGCAAACACAACTCCTATCAACCTTGCCCAAAAACGGTGAAACCACTCCCAGAAAAAAATGGATTTAAAATCTTGTAGCGTAAAATCTGAGTTGAGAAGTAAAAATTGCTGAGTTTGTTTATATTTATTAAACTCTTCGATCCATTTTTGCTCATTCAATGGCGGCAATGTTCCGGTGATCACATTCCATTCAGTTATTGACAGGCCTGAACCAGTAAGACGGGTAACTCCGCCCAATAATATTTGAATGATCAGCATAGCAACGCCGATCATTAGCCAAACGGCAACTACTCTTGAAGTTCTTTGTGGAAAAATTTCTGTCATTGCGGCGCAAAGTTAGCCCCTGTTAATGTTGAAAATAATTTTTGTTCTGCGATATTTGTGCAACCTCACAAAATGCTAAGCCCTTTTTACCAGGACCAATTAACTGAAGCCGGTTGCGATGAAGCCGGTCGTGGTTGCTTCGCAGGACCAGTGTTTGCATCGGCGGTTATTCTTTCAAAAGATTTTTTTCATCCGTTATTGAATGATTCGAAACAACTGAACGAAGATGAAAGAAATGAGTTACGAATAGTTATAGAAAAAGAAGCGATCAGCTTTGCCGTTGCCAGCATCAGTCATGAAGAAATTGACCGCATCAATATTTTGCAGGCATCTATAAAAGCTATGCATATTTCGGTAACCCAATTAAAGCCAAAACCACAATTGCTGTTGATCGACGGAAATTATTTTGTAAAGTATAAAAGGCTGCCTCATCGCTGCATCATCAAGGGAGATGGCATTTATGCATCTATTGCCGCTGCAAGTATTCTTGCAAAAACTTATCGGGACGAATATATGACAAAGCTCCATGAAGAATTTCCATATTATAACTGGGCAAGTAATAAAGGATATGGAACCCCCGAGCATCGGAAAGCTCTTGATAAACATGGTATGTGTAAATATCACCGTAAAAGTTGGCGCCTTTTCTCGGATCAGCCTGAGCTTTTTGCTAAAGTAGACCTTTCTTGACATTACTTCTTAACTATCAATTAACTGCATTTGGAAATTTTATCAGTTAGTTTACAGGCCGTATGATGTCCATCTATATCTTTGTCTAAATTGCACTGCATGCAACTAAGGCCGCTTCCTGTTGTTGATACAATTTCACCTGAAGAGTTCAAAAATGAATTCTATGACAAGAACTTTCCGGTCATTATCCGGGATCTTTCACATCAGTGGCCCGCTTACAAAAAATGGAACTGGAGCTATTTTAAAGAATTGGTTGGTGATAAACAAGTTCCTCTTTATAACAATATAAAAAGTGATGCATACACTCCAATAAATAAAGCTGACGATTACAAAACATTCGGTGAATATATTGACATGATAAGCCAGGGGCCTGCAGGCTGGCGAATCTTTTTATTCAACATTTTTGATCATGCTCCTCAATTGATAAATGATTTTACATGGCCTGAGCATATGATGAAAGGTTTTATAAAAAAATACCCGATGCTCTTTACCGGGGGCGCCACTTCGATTACTCACATGCATTTTGACATTGATCTTTCAAATATTCTTCATACACAGTTTGCCGGGAGAAAAAGAGTTTTATTATTTCCGTTTGAAGAACAATATAAGCTTTACCGTAAGCCTTTTGAAGTTTTATCATTAGCTGATTTTTCCAATTACTACATGCAAAACGGCAGTCCTGATTATGACAAATTCCCTGCGTTGAAACTTGCACAAGGACTTGAGGCTGTCCTGGATCATGGAGATACATTATTTATGCCTGCAGGCTGGTGGCATCACATGGAATATCTTGATAGCGGCTTTGCGATGAGCTTACGAGCAATGCAACCATCATTGACAGGAAAAATGAAAGCTGCCTGGAATCTTTTTGGAATGCGCAGCATTGATACAGTTATGAAAAAGACAGCACCGATTTGGTGGTATGAAAGAAAAAAGAAAAAAGTGTTTGAGAATGCTGATAAAGAATTAAGAAAACCTGTACTCCTTAGTTGATCACCCACACTTCATTCCCTCTTAAAAGTTTATCAAGATCGGCTGCCTTCTTAGCCTTTGCATCTTTTATCTGTTGTTCCATTACATCTTCATAGCAACTCCGGTCCTTTTGATAGAATACACCAAATGGTCTTGGTAAATGAGCTTCTGCAGTTGGATTATCAAAAATGCGAACGAGTATCTGCGCTTTGTAAATATCCTTTTCATCATGCACCCAAAGGTCATCAGTACTATAGCCATCAGCAAGGTTTACAACTTTTGGTGTAAACCCATCCAGCTTGATGCCTTTCTCTTTGTTTGCACCAAAAGTTAATGGCTGCCCTTGTTCAAGGAATAATGTTTCAGCGGCTTTGCTTCCTTTCTCAGTAAACATCTCAAAAGCGCCGTCATTAAATATGTTACAGTTTTGATAGATCTCAAGGAAAGATGCTCCTTTGTGTGCATTGGCACGAAGCAACATTGCCTGCAAATGTTTAGGATCACGATCCATTGTTCTTGCTACAAATGTTGCATCGGCTCCCATAGCAAGTGCCAAGGGATTGAATGGATGGTCAACACTTCCGTACGGAGATGATTTAGTGATCTTATTTTCTTCTGATGTTGGAGAATATTGCCCCTTTGTCAAGCCATAGATCTGGTTATTGAATAAAAGAATATTTACATCAAAGTTTCTGCGAAGCAAATGAATTGTATGATTACCACCAATACTCAAACTGTCACCATCACCAGTTACGATCCAGACGCTCAATTCGGGTCTTGAAGCCTTCAAACCACTGGCAACCGCTGTAGCTCTTCCATGGATTGAATGCATTCCATAAGTATTCATATAATATGGAAAACGGCTACTACACCCGATACCGGAAATGATCACGATGTTCTCACGGGGAATTCCAAGTGTTGGCATTACTTTTTGCACTTGTGCAAGAATTGAATAATCGCCACAACCTGGACACCAGCGTACTTCCTGGTCGGTTGCAAAATCTTTGGCTGTTAATGCGGGAGCAACGGTAGTTTCACTCATAAAAAAATATTGACTGCAAATTTATAGAATAACGAATAGGAAGCAATGGGTTTCAAAGCGATTGGTCATGATTTTTATCAGTCACACCCTTAATTATTCGTTATTTCCCAATTCTTCCCAATACTCGGCAGCACGGCGGGTATGCGGAATCACAATTGTACCTCCGACAATATTGGCCAAAGCAAAAATTTCATACATCTGGTTGGTATTAATATCCAATTCATGGCATTTTCCAAGATGGTATTTAATACAATCATCGCAACGAAGCACCATACTGGCAACCAAACCAAGCATTTCTTTCGTCTTTGCATCGAGTGCGCCGTTTTCGTAAGTATTGGTGTCGAGATTCCAAAGACGTTTCATTACAAGATTGTTTTTACTAAGGATCACCTCGTTCATCCGGGTGCGATAATCGTTGAATTCTTTTACTAATGAAGACATGATAATATGTTTTTTTCAAAGTTACCGTTAAGAAGATGAATGATAGATAACCATGCGCCAAAGCTATTCGACGCTGACCTCAACAGGTGGTCAAGCGGTATTTACATCTCATAAATTTTTCTTATGCAGTGGACGGTTTGTATATTATCTTGTAGAGTGCTTTATAATAGTATCAATTGATTCGAAACTCAAAGCCTTTTTATGAAAAATAAAATCATTGTCGTCCTTGGTTTATTTGCATTTGTCTTTATTGGAATCGGCGCCATACCAGGACCCAATAAAGAAAGAAATCTGAAAGTACTTCCCAAAGATATCAGCAAGGCGGATCTTGATTCTGTTATGGATGGTTATACAAAAGCCTTGAATGTATCTTGTAATTTTTGTCATGCAGAAAGTAAGACTATAAAAGGCGATATTGACTATGCAAGTGACGATAAACCTCAAAAGGAAATTACAAGGATAATGATGAAATTAACGGCCGCGGTAAATAAAGATTATTTTGATTACACCATTGTTTACAAAGCTGGTGAAACAATGGCCGTTTCTTGTATGACATGTCATGACGGTTTCCCCCGGCCTGAGCTTAAACATGAAAAAAAGGATTAGTATTTCTTTCATGCTTTAACACAAAAACACTCCGGTAAAGATTCTGGTATTATTACCTGATGATTAAGCACTTTTGCTCGATTTTCTTATAAATCAGGCTTTTATTACACTACTGGTCAAAACATACCGTTTAATAATTGATCTCGAATAAGTATAAATCTTATCCTATAAAAACCATTATACATGAATTGGCACGACGCCATAGGAATTTTATCAACCATTGCACTCTTCGCACCAGTGTGTGTTATTGTGGTAACTAAACTGATCCGTTACAAGCAATATCTTCCCTTGTTTATTTGGTGTGTACTTGCTTTTGGTTTCAACCTTATGACCGAGCACCTGGTAAGTGTTCCAAAAACCGTTGAACGATATTATGGCATTATCAATAACCTTATAGATATGCCTTTAATTCTTGCTTTCTTAATATTCCAGGTCGCCTCCTCCTTCCAAATAAAGTCAATGAAAATATTACTGGCAGCATTTATAGTTTTTGAGATCATTTTGATCGCAATGTTTGGAATTACTGTTAAAACAATAACGTTAACAATGGGACCAGGGCTAATAATAGTGTTTGGCTATTCGTTAGTTTATTTTGTTTATACCGTCAAACGCAGTTTTGTTCATAATAAGTTTATCGGAAAAGCTATTATTGCATCGTCGCTCAGCTTTGCATATGGTTGCTTTATTATCATTTATGTGATGCACTATGTGATCGCCTTGCCGGATGTACCGAATCTTTTCCTTATCTATTATTTTATTACTATGATTTATTGCGTCATCCTCTCCGTTGGTCTTAACATAGAAAGTAAAAGGAAAAGGAGACTACATGAGTTACTAATTACCCGTAAGGAATTAATGAGCTTTTTTGCAGATGAAAAAAAACCGGCAACCCCCAAAGGAATAACCGGCCAATGGAAATTAAATTGACAGTTTAGAAACAATATTTTCCTTCACTAATCATTTTATCGGCTATTCTTCGCCTGGCATCTTTAGTATTAAATGGTTCAGCTTTTGTAAATCTTTTCAATCCCATTAATATCATACGTTGCTCATCTCCTTCTGCAAATGAATTGATGGCGTCTTTACCAAACTTATTTACATTATCAGCGGCATCATATAAATATGTTTGCATAATGTCAATATGATTGGCGCTGGCAGCTTCTCCTTTTTGATCAACCATCTTCATTATCCTAAGTAACACACTTTCCGCGTTAAATGTTTCGATAGCCATGTCAGCAAGATTCATCAATACCTCCTGCTCGTTTTCAATTTTCATCATCAGCTTTTGAACCGCTGCACCGGATGTCATTAAAATTGCTTTCTTAAGATTAGCAATCAATTTTTTCTCTTTTACGAATGTGCCTTCTTCTTCGACGCCAAAATCCGGAATGCTCATTAATTCTTTTTGAACTGACATTGCAGGTCCCATCAGGTCGAGTCTCCCCTGCATGGCTCTTTTCAAGGTCATATCAAGTGTAAGAAGGCGATTGATCTCATTCGTGCCCTCATATATTCTGTTGATACGACTATCACGATATGCTCTTGAAATATTATACTCAGCGCTGAAACCATTACCACCATGGATCTGCACACCTTCATCAACTACAAAATCCAACACTTCGCTGCCAAAAACTTTCAGCATGGCACATTCAATCGCATATTCTTCTGCTCCGCCCAATAATGCTTCATTAAATGGTTTGCCTGCAGCAAGTAATTCATGTTCTTTTTTATCGATCCAATTTGCTGTACGATACAAGGCGCTTTCGCCAACAAATATTTTAATTGCCATTTCTGCAAGCTTATGTTTGATGGCGCCAAAATTTGAAATTGGTTGTTTGAATTGTTCTCTCGTTTTTGCATACCGCACCGAATCTGTTGATGCTCTTTTTGAACCGCCTAATGCTGCAGCTGCTAATTTCAAACGGCCAATATTTAAAATATTAAAAGCGATCTTATGTCCTTTACCAATTTCACCTAATAAATTTTCTACAGGCACCTTACAATCCTGAAAATATAATTGAACCGTTGACGAGCCTTTGATCCCCATTTTATGTTCTTCAGGACCTTGTGTAAAACCCTCCGTTCCTCTTTCAATAATAAAGCCTGTGAATTTATCCCCATCAACTTTTGCAAATACGGTATATACATCCGCAAACCCTCCATTCGTGATCCAGCATTTTTGTCCATTGAGCAAATAAAACTTTCCATCGTCACTAAGTTTTGCAGTGGTTTTGGCACCTAGTGCATCGCTTCCACTATTCGGTTCCGTTAATCCGTAAGCTCCGGCCCACTCTCCAGTGATCAGCTTCGGAATATATTTTTTCTTTTGTTCTGGAGTACCAAAATATAAGATCGGTAATGTTCCAATTCCGGTATGTGCAGCGATCGCAACTGAAAAAGAATGACCAGCACCGAGATATTCATTCACAATTGTTGATGTAACAAAATCCTTTCCCAAACCTCCATATTCTTCCGGAAAAGAAGCCGCCAGCAATCCCTGCTCACCTGCTTTTCTAACAAGGCTTTTCATCAAACCCGGCTCCAACGCATCGATGCGATCAAGGATAGGGTAAACTTCTTTATCGAGATACTGCTCACACATATCTCGGATCATCAGTTGCTCTTCCGAAAAATTTTCAGGAGTGAACACATCAAATGGTGAAGATTCTTTTATCAGCCATTCACCGCCTTTTAGCGCTGCTGATTGTTTTACGTCGGTGCTCATAGTATTAAGTTTAAAAGTTTAGTAGGTTAATATTTTTTTTACCCAACTGAATTACTGCTATCATCGTCTGTTGCGTCGCACTATTGTACGATAGCGACTTTATTCACCATTCACCACTGACCATTCACTATTTCAAATTATCATATACTATCTGCAACACTTCCTTGCATACTTCAATTTTTTCTGGAGGCACCGTGCTTAATGCTTCATTCAAAGTTTCTTCAGCCAGTTCCATTGTTTGTTCCTGCAACTTCTGCGCCTGCTTTGTCAAAAAGATCTTATTAATACGCCGGTCATTTTCCGATGCCACTCTTTTTACAAGATTTAGTTTTTCAAGATTATCAACCAGCCTTGTTATACTTGGCTTATCACGAAATGTAGCATTGCATAATTCCTGTTGACTAATTCCATCCTGCTTCCATAAATGATACAATACACTCCATTGCTCAATTGTCAGATTCATGCCCGAGGCATTGAATTTTTTCTGCAGCCTTCGGGCAATAGCGGTCGAAGCCTTCCCTGTAATAAAGCTGTAGAGTTCCCCTTTCTTAAAATGGTTGTTTGGCATATAGTTGTTTATACAACTATTCAAAATTAGCTATTAGCCTTGTAAAGTCAAATTAATTTCCCTCAATTTTTTTCCAACACTCCCTAATTTCATCTTTCTTCCATCTTAGTATTGTTTATTTAGATTTGTCCTAACGCATGATCCTCCTTTATATAACTATTGGCCTGCTTGTTCTCTATTCCTTCCTGATATTATATTACCGTGCCGGCTGGCAGGAGCTAAAGCCCTTTTCCCAAACTGATCTTGGGCATTCGATAAAGATCTCCGTAATAATTCCAGCCCGGGATGAAGAAGAAAATATTGGTAAGCTTTTGTCTTCAATTGAAAAACAAACCTACCCCAGTCATTTATTTGAGATAATTGTTGTTGATGACCATTCTACAGATAATACTGCGACTATAGTAGACACCTATTCGTTTGCAAAACTTTTACGACTTGAATTTGATAATATCAATTCCTATAAAAAGAAGGCAATTGAAACAGGCATATTCGCCGCATCGGGTGATTTGATCGTTACAACTGATGCGGATTGTATTGCACCGGAGAATTGGCTGAAGACAATTGCAGCTTTTAAAGAAAAGACAAATGCTGTTTTTATTGCTGCACCAGTAATGATGGAATATGGACCAACTCTTTTACAAATATTTCAATCGTTAGACTTTTTAGTACTTCAGGGAATTACAGCAGCCTCAGTACAAAAAAGAATTCATAATATGTGTAATGGAGCCAACCTTGCTTATGAAAAAAAAGCTTTTTTTGAAGTTAATGGCTTTACCGGCATCGATCATATTGCTTCCGGAGATGATATGTTATTAATGCAAAAGATAGCACAACGTTTTCCTGGAAAAATATCTTACATGCTATCAAAAGATGCGATCGTCACTACACAGGCCTCAAAAACATGGAAAGAGTTTTTTAGCCAACGCATTCGCTGGGCAAGCAAAGCGACGAACTATAATGACGTAAAAATTTTCAGTGCTTTATTTCTTGTCTATTTTTTTAATTGTGTTCTGCTGGCATTGTTCATAACAGGTTTCTGGACGCATTCTTTGTGGTTGTGGGTTGGCGTTATTCTCATATTGAAAACCATCATTGAATTAATATTCATCTATCCTGTTGCCAAATTTTATAACAAACAAAAACTACTAACCCTATTTCCCTTTTTTCAACCATTGCATATTGCATATACAGTTATTGCCGGTTGGCTGGGCGTCTTTGGAAGTTTTGAATGGAAGGGTCGTAGGGTAAAATAGTTTGGTTGTATCTTCCCTTCCGATGAGTATTAAATCAACATTATCACAGCAAGCCGCATGGAAGCGTTTGAAAAAAAATAAAGGCGCTATCGCTGGTCTTATCATTATTGTTCTTGCAATATTCACCGCAATCTTTTCTTATTTCATTGCTCCTGATTCATCACCGTACGCAAACAGGATAATTCTTGAAATACGAAAACAAAAACCGGGATTCAAAAAAACATTTTTAAAAATTCCGAAAGAAGCAACTATAAAAGGCGGGTTTTTCAATCATTTATTGTACGGAACGGATGATGAGTTTGAATTTGTCCCAATCAATAGTTATCATTCTATTAATAAAGATTCGATCGTTGCTTTAAAATTTATTGATGACGGTGTGGAAGAAGAAAAGACATTTGCAATCAGTAAACTGCCAGCATCATTTACCACGACAAAAAAATTCTGGCTAGGAACTGATAAGTTCGGTCGTGATATTTTAAGCCGGATCATAATTGGTACCAGGGTAAGTTTAAGTGTTGGATTAATTACAGTCATCATTTCTCTCTCTATTGGTGTTTTGCTCGGTTCATTGGCTGGCTATTTCCGTGGAAGAATTGACAATATAATTATGTGGCTCACTAATATTATTTGGAGCATTCCAACATTATTGCTTGTCTTTGCAATTACGTTTGCATTAGGAAAAGGTTTCTGGCAAGTATTTATAGCTGTTGGGTTAACCATGTGGGTGAATGTCGCCAGGTTAGTTCGTGGCCAGGTTTTATCAATACGGGAATTGGAATTTATTGAAGCAACAAGAGTTTTAGGTTTTTCACATTTCAGAACGATCTTTCGTCACATACTTCCAAATATCATGGGACCCGTTTTAGTAATTGCTGCATCCAATTTTGCATCAGCCATTGTTATTGAAGCTGGCTTAAGTTTTCTAGGAGTAGGTGTACAACCCCCTCAACCGAGCTGGGGCTTGATGATAAAAGAAAATTATAGCTTCATAATAACACAAAACCCGATGCTTGCTTTGGCACCGGGTTTTGCTATAATGTTGCTTGTTCTTGCTTTTAATCTATTGGGTAATGGGCTTCGCGACGCCCTGGATGTTCGTTAAATAATTATGGCTTTCTTGTATAACGGTAAGAAAGAGTTACAGTATTGGTTGCTTTTGTTTTAGAAGTAACCGTTACTGTTGTTACACAAACGACACCTGTTGGTGTACCAGTTATTGTAAAATTATTATTGGGCGTTGTTGAAGACCTTGATTCTGTGAAAAAATTTGTAGTCGATCCATCAGGCGCAGCTTTTACATCAATAGTAACCCCTTGTGAAGGCATTGTAGATGTAATAGAAACTGTAAGTGGGAAATCAACTTGTGGAGCTGCAGGCTGAGTTGAACCTGCAGGCGGATTCAAAGTAACAGCAAGGTTAGCTTCCGTAGTACCGCCACCCCCACCGCCGCCACCACCTTTGTCGGAGCAACTGCCAATGCCTAATATAATTGCGGGCACTATAAATAATTGGATCAAAACTTTCTTCATAAAAACCATTTTAAAAGAAAATTAAAGGTAAGATTATTTCATGTACTGAGGAAACAAGTGGAGACTCTTAAGTAATTTTTACAGTGCGGTTAAAACTTTCCTCAAGGGAAATAAAAGTTTCCGTTCTTTCTATCCCCTTTATTTTTTGAAGCTGATCATGCAACACCATTTTTAACTCCCCGATGTCTCTGCATACAACCTCTGCAAACATGCTGTAATTACCGGTAGTATAATTTAATCTTACGATCTCGGGCATTTTACCCAATTCTTTTGCTACTGCATCATACATGGAGCTTTCCTTTAAATAAATTCCTATGAAAGCAATAACATCATAACCCAGTTTTTTAAAATCTACATTAAATCTTGTTCCTTTTACTATTCCTGCATCCTGCAATTTTTTTATACGTACATGGATCGTTCCTGCGGAAACAAAAAACTTTTTTCCTAATTCAGCATAAGAAATATTGGCATCATTCATCATGTGATGAATGATCTGGTTATCTAATTTGTCAAGATTTAATTTAGAAGTCGTTTCCATGTCTTATTTTTTATTAAATTCAATGAATTGCAATTTAATTGAATAATATCTAATTTTTTAAAATAATTGTTGAATATTTTGGAACGAAATGGTCAAACGGATTACTTTTGTTCTATCAAGCTCTTTAAATAGCTGATCATACTGTGGGGTGATGAAATGGCGTAAGCCCGGCAGACATGCCCTCTCGTCTCGGGGGTGGAGATAACAGGATAAACGAAAAGTAGAGCCGACGTTACCAATGGTAAGGCCGACCAGGGTTGACCACTAAACTTTGCTTTT
>DASYQG010000373.1:0-3992 GCA_036005825.1 Chitinophagaceae bacterium
ATCAGTTCTACGATTTCACTTCCAGGTTTATTGATATTTATATCTCTCTTTCGACGCGAAATTTCAATCTCTGCACCGGTTGCATTATCTGCAAAACCTTCTGCTTTAAATATGAGCGATTTCAGTGAGAGACCATCTTCATACCGGAAAGTACCAGGTTTGCGTACTGCTCCATTAATGGTCACCGTACTAGTGTCCCGCAAATCAAAAATCGAGGCTACATGGACACTGTCATTTTTATAAAGCATAAGGCCGTCAAGCTGGCCTGTAAGTATTGGTTTGAGTTCAACAGAAATATATTCTTTGGTAAAATCCTCCCTGGTCCTAACTATTAAGGCTCTTCCGGTGTAAACATCTCCTCTCAGGCCCTGTGCTTTATTTATAAGATGCTTTAAGGTCATGTCATTTTCGAGTCCGTAAGGACCGGGTTTAAATACAGCTCCATCAATAACCACCCTGTTTTGATAACGGTTGATTACCGAATCAATTACGTACTCATCACCATTCCATGGTTTAAAAAAAGAAAGAGAGTCACCAGAAATATCAACTACTCTTCTGTCGAAATCGGTAAATCGAGTGCCGGTAATCCGGCCTTTGAATGCTTTACTTTTGAAACCTCCTGCATACCTGATAGCATTATCCAGGTTTTCACTTTCCTTTAATTCGAATATGCCAGGTCGGTTTACCTCTCCATCGAGTGTGATCAGTAGATTGGCATAGGGGATCCTGATCACATCATTATCCTGCAGACCTACATTATTTTGTAAATCTCCCTTCATTAAAAACTCATAAAGGTCGGCCAGGTAAATTATTTTATTGTTGCGGATGAGTTCTATGTTTCTGAATGAACCACTTTCTGCTGGTCCTCCACTTACATACAAAGCATTGTACAATGTAGCCAGCGAAGGCAGCGTATAAGTTCCTGGTCTGACAATAGCGCCAATCAATGTGACATGAATGCTCCTGATATTACCTAATGTTAACTGCAATTTCGTTGAGCCATTGCGTAAGGCCGGATAATACTTTGTCAATCGGTTTTTCAATATATCTGCTGCAGCTTCTACTGTAAGCCCATTCACGTTAATGATCCCCGCATATCTTACATTCACGGTCCCTTCAGGACTGACCTTTAAATTCTGTTGCGAAATATTAACTCCATAAATGTTTAATAACAACTCATCATCAGGGCCGATAGCGTAATTCTTTGGAGTGGACATACGGAGATCGGGCTCAAAACTCAGATTGGCATTTGAAAAAATTTCTGAGCCAAAAATCCTGGAACGCTTTTTCAAATCTTCAGAAGATTCATATATAGGTGATATCGTTTTAGGAGCAGTCCTTTTGTTGTTTTGTTCAGTTTTTGATGATGGTTCAGATTTTATATCTGGGGTCTGTAATTGCTGAATCCGGGTTTTAAGTTCGGCCATTTCAGAAGCTGGTAAACCCCTTCGAAGCAATTCGGCTTCAAGTTGATTAGCATCAATTCCCCTTGCATTGGCTTCACTTATGTATTGCTGCAACTGGCCGTCAGATATTTGTGATGCTTTTATATTTCTGAGGTCAGTGGGGATTTGTGCGGAAACAAATAAACATAGAAAACAAAAAAGGGAAACAAAAAAAGGTCTCAAAAAATTCATTGTTGAAGATCGGTTATTCATATAAGTTTAGTGGTGACAAGGATTTATTAAAAATTTCTCTAAAATGATTAACAAAATCACAAGCCGGAACTCTACTAACTCTGATTTGAAATAATTGTAAAGGTATGGTTTGTAAAATACCAGCCAATTATTCACGAATTTCAAAATCCACATTAGAATTACTATAACATACCTTATCAGTTTTTTCTGCAAAGCAAAGAGTTCAAGAATTTCTATACTGATGATAGGACAAATATTCTTCTTCCTTTTTGTCTTTTTGAAACCTGGTACTGAAAAAAATATGTACCCTTCCTGACTTTGAAGATCCGGCCTCTGCTCTCTTATAAATTTTCCGTCAAAATAAATTAAAAATCTTTTCCTGAGTTTTTAATATGTTGAACTCGTTTTAGATATTTCCCAAAAAAAATGCTCCGGCAATGGAGCACTTTATAATACCGCGGTGAGGGAGGGATTCGAACCCTCGGTACATCTTTAAGGACGTACGACGGTTTAGCAAACCGTTGATTTCAGCCACTCATCCACCTCACCTTGAGAAAATGACTGAATTTGTTTTCTTAGTCAGGAACGCCCCGATTAAAATCGAGGCGATCCTTAAGAGCCATGATAACCCGATTGAATTAGATTATCACTTCGTGTCGGGAAGACAGGATTCGAACCTGCGACCCCCTGGTCCCAAACCAGGTGCGCTACCGGCCTGCGCTACTTCCCGATTCCCGCAAAAAAAACGTTGTTTTTAAAGGGGTGGCAAAAATAAAGATTAATTCCTTTACGAAAGGTTTTATTCTATTTTTTATCGAATAAAAAATCCCCAACTATTCAATTGAGGACACTTTTTAAATGCATTTCAATAATTCTTTAGTTACATCGCCGCTAATTGTACTTTTTGCTGAAGTTCAAGTACGTTTTCACGGAATACGCCATCGGTATCCATAAGATCTTTCACCGTTTGGCATGAATGAATTACAGTAGTATGGTCGCGACCCCCAAAATGTTCACCGATCGTTTTTAATGAGTTTTTAGTAAATGCTTTAGCAAGATACATTGTTATCTGTCTGGCCTGAACGATCTCTCGTTTTCTCGTTTTTTGTAAAAGCTTGTCGTATGGCACGTCGAAGTAATCGCAAACCATTTTCTGAATGGTTTCGATCGTGATTTCTTTACTGGATGATTTGACGAAATTTCTAAGCACTTTTTTAGCAAGATCGAGATCGATCTCTCTCCTGTTCAGCGAAGATTGTGCCAGCAATGATATCAGCGCCCCTTCTAATTCCCTTATATTATTACTGATGTTATAAGCAATATATTTCACCACTTCTTTAGGCATTTCCAATCCATCATGCTTCATTTTTCTTTCCAGGATCTCGATCCTTGTTTCATAATCAGGCACCTGGAGATCAGCGCTGAGACCCCAGCGGAAGCGGCTCAATAATCTTTCCTGCACACCTTCCAGGTCTTTTGGCGGCTTATCGCTTGTAAGCACTAATTGTTTACCTGATTGATGCAGATGATTGAAAATTGCAAATAAAGCATCCTGGCTTTTTTCTGCTTTTGCAAAAAATTGTACATCATCCACTATTAATACATCGATCAGTTGATAAAAATGAATAAAATCATTGATCGCATTATTGCGACTATGATCCATAAATTGGTTGATGAATTTTTCTGAACTTACATAAAGAACCACTTTATTAGGATGCGTTCTCTTCACTTCATTCCCGATCGCTTGTGCAAGATGTGTTTTGCCAAGGCCTACGCCTCCATATAAAACAAGTGGATTAAAAGAATTAGCACCGGGTTTTTCAGCAACTGTTTTACCAGCACGGCGTGCTACACGATTACAATCACCTTCAATAAAAGAATCAAAAAGATAAGCAGGATTCAGTTGCGGATCGATCTGCATTTTTTTCAACCCCGGTATTACAAATGGGTTCTTTACGGGATTGTTTATGATGAGGGGAAAATCCATTTCGTTATTCGGATACATTTTATAACCCTGACCAGGAATATCCATCATTAAAGGTTGCTTGGTCTTATTGCCACTGTCCACCATGATGCGATATTCGAGACGAGCCTCTTTACCTAATTCTCTTTTCAACGTCTTCGCCAATAAATTTACATAATGTTCTTCAAGATATTCGAAAAAAAATTGGCTGGGAACCTGAATGACAAGAATATTATTCTTTATTGAAATTGGTTTGATGGGTTCAAACCATGTTTTGAAATGCTGCCATTCAACAATGTCTTTGATGATCTTTAAACAATTAGTCCAAACTTTTTCAGCATTCTTCTCCATCAGTTAGTAAGCAATTTATATCGAGTTAAGAATCTTCTTTT
>DASYQG010000374.1:0-2900 GCA_036005825.1 Chitinophagaceae bacterium
CCATTTACCATCGGATGTTTTGCCATCAATATTTATATAGTTATGTGTACCTTTTTTCAAACTATCTGTGTAGAGATGAAAAGAGATAGTGTCAATTTTTTGTGCCTTGCTCAAATAACCTAAAGAAAGAAATAAGATAAATGGAAAAAATTGTTTCATGGTCTTATTAAGTCGCAAAATTGATGCAAACGGTTGGAAGCGGGTGTTAAAATTTTAGTTAGCATTTATTTTCCTCCATTCACCAGGTGATACATGCTTTATTTTCTTAAAAATCCGGTTGAAATTCGAAAGGTTCATAAAACCACAATCGTAACAAATGCCCGATATGCTTTTATCCTCCGTCAATAAGCGACAAGCATGATTAACCCGGATCTCGTTTAAAAAATTAATATATGTTTTTCTTGTTCTTGTTTTAAAGTATTTGCAAAATGCTTCGGGTGTAAGATTAGCCAGGGCCGCTACTTCTTTTAATGTGATGGGACGTTGAAACTCTTTAAATGTAAACTCGATCACTTTATTTAACCTGCTGCCATCATACGATTTAATGTTGCGTTGAATAACCGGTGTTGCCAGGGAATGCATCTCTTTCCGGCTGGCAAGCAGTTTTAATATTTCAAGGAAGATGATCAGCCGGTCAATTCCTTTGGCATATGTAATTGATAATAATTTTTCGGCCAATAACTTTTTCTTCCTGCCTGTTACTCTGAAACCACCTGAACTGTTCTTTAAGAATTGTTGTAATGGTTTCATTTCGTCCAACAACCAAAAATTTTCCCCGAAAGTCGTTTCATCAAAAAAAATTGTAACAGCAACTGCTTTTGACCTTTTTTTAAAAAACTTTTCATCGTTTCTAAAAACATGAGCTTGGTTGCCGCCGATTACAAATACATCACCAGCGTGAAAGGGACCAACATAATCACCGGCTATCAGGGTGCCATTACTTTCTTTGATTAGTGTCAGTTGAATTTCCGGGTGCTGGTGTAGGTGATTATAAAGATGTGGCAAGTCATCAACCTGCACACGAAATGCTTCTTCAGTATTTTTTGGTATCTGGAACGGGACAACCTTCATTGTACTAAATTAGTTGAAATGAATGAATGACCATTATAAACTGGTTAAAATAGTATCAGTTTGGGTTAAAACGTGCAGGTCATTTCTACTAACCCGACTGTAGCTTTGTATAAAATCAATTTATATGTCATTTGAATGGAAAGGAGTTTTTCCCGCATTGCTCACACCTTTTACAGAAAAAGAGGAATTAGATATTGATATGTATGAAAAAAATCTGGCTGCACAAGTAGCAGCAGGTGTTAATGGAATTATTATCGGAGGCTCGTTAGGAGAAGCCAGTACGATAACGGAAAAAGAAAAAAAAGAACTGACTGAATTTTCAGTTGAATATCTTAATGAAGATATTCCTGTGATCATGAATATTGCTGAAACGACAACTGCCGAGGCAATTAAGCAAGCAGCAAATGCAAAAAAATGGGGAGCTGATGGCATAATGTTATTGCCACCGATGCGGTATAAAACAGATGATAGGGAAACGATCACATATTTTAAAGCTTTTGCTAAGTCAACTGATCTGCCGATCATGATCTATAATAATCCACCCGATTATAAAATTGATACAAGACCCGATATGTTTGATGAATTGGTCGAATGTGAAAACATTACGGCTTTAAAAGAAAGTTCCCGTGATGTTACAAATTTGACAAGGATGAAGAACAGGTTTGGCGATAGATTTAAAGTACTTTGCGGTGTAGATACACTGGCAATGGAAGAGCTTTGTCTTGGCGCAGATGGTTGGGTAGCAGGTTTAGTGGATGCATTTCCAAAAGAAACTACAGCGATCTATAATTTGGTCAAGGCTGGTAAGATAGAAGAGGCAACAAAAATTTATCGCTGGTTTATGCCGTTGCTTGAATTGGATATTCATTCAAAGTTGGTACAATATATTAAGCTGGCAGCTAAACAAACCGGTATCGGAACTGAATATGTAAGAGCTCCACGATTAACTTTGGTTGGAGAGGAAAGGGAACGCATTTTGAAGATCATTAATGATGCAATTAGTAAAAGACCAAGTTTATCAACAGAGAAAATAGCTAGTCATGTTTAAAGACGCAACCACAAGTGAGATCAACGAAGTAATGCAACAGGCATGGGCCGCCTTTCATGCATACAGAAAGTTATCATTGAAACAACGGGCCGATTTTATGCGGGCCATTGCTGTTGAACTCGAAGCATGTGGCGATGAATTGATTCAAACTGCCATGAGAGAAACAAATTTACCCGAAGCAAGATTAAGAGGTGAAAGAACTAGGACAATATTCCAATTAAATTCCTATGGGGGTGCATGCGAAAGAGGAGAGTGGTTGGAAGCAAGAATTGATACTGCTATTCCTGATAAAAATCCTCCGAAGCCTGATCTAAGAAAAATGTTAGTGCCGCTTGGACCAGTTGTTGTTTTTGGCTCTTCTAATTTTCCATTTGCATATTCTACCGCGGGTGGTGATACTGCTTGTGCATTTGCCGCAGGTTGCCCTGTTATTATTAAAGCACATCCTGCACATCCTCAAACATCAGAGACAGTAGCCAATGCAATTTTACAGGCAGCCGATAAATGTAAGATGCCCAAAGGAATTTTTGCTCATGTTCATGGAACTTCATTTGAAGTTGGCAAAGAATTGGTGATGCATCCGCTGACAAAAGCAGTTGCGTTTACAGGATCATTTATTGGGGGCAAACAATTATATGATTGGGCCAATCAACGCAAAGAACCAATTCCTGTTTTTTCTGAAATGGGAAGTATTAATCCTGTTTTTTTGTTGCCGGAAAAACTGCAGGCCTCGACAATGGATATAGCAAAATCATACGTAAGTTCTATAACCCTTGGTGTT
>DASYQG010000375.1:0-5279 GCA_036005825.1 Chitinophagaceae bacterium
TAGTAGTAACAGTAGCAACTGCTTCTAACTTATCCGCTGACTTTTCATTAAACACAGACATCGTTCCTTCTCCATTGGATGTATAAATATTTTTTGAATCCTCATCAAAAGCTACGCCATCACATCCATCACCTATCGGAAGGCTTGCAACAACTTTGCCGTTAGCAGCATTTACTGCAATGAGGAATTTATTACCGCATCCGACAAACAACCTGTTTGTGTTTTTATCTATAACAAGACCGGTAGGTTCTTCGCCCGGACCAATCGGCCAATGAGATTCAACAACCATTTTCTTTAGGTCAACAACCACTATCTCATTCTTGTCTTCAATATTTACAAATAGCTTGCCTGTTCCGTTTGAAACGGCAGTTTCAGGTTTGCCTCCTACATCTATACTGTCAAGTAATTTATTTGAAACAGGGTCGATAAAACTTAAATTCTTTCCACGGCCATTGCAGGTGATTATCTTTTTTGTAAAAGGTTCATACATGATGGCATCAGGATTGGCACCAGTGGAAATTTGAGTGATCACTGCATTTGTATTCAGATCGAAGACAGTTACATTATTTAACCTCCCATTACTGGTAAATCCTTTGTTCTGTGATCTATCAAAAGCAATTCCATGAACACCGGTAGTATTTTCAATAACGCCTATTGAATCACCCGTCGTTTTATCCAAAATATTTACCTGTGTGCCATGTGAGACGTACAAGCGACTATTGCCAGGGCCTACGGCAATATAATCCCAGCCGCCTGCACTTTGTATATGAAAGGTTTTGAGGATATGAAAATCTTTCTGCGCCTGCAAACTTATAAATAGTGAAGTAGTGAGAAATATTGTTGAAAGAAGAATGATCTTTTTCATGTTTATTGTTTTATTTATTATTCAATTTATCTGTCCAAAATCTATTTTGCCATACTACCGTCTGGATTCAGCTCCAGCTCTTTCTTTTTGCCATTCATAGTAATATTTACTTCGTAAAGTATTTTGGCACCAGGCTTTTCAATTTTTTCTGTTCTTTCATAAACAGCTCCGGGATATTTTGTATTTACAGCATTGGTAACTGCTGCAGGAAGCTCAGATGAGGGAATAGTTGTTTCTGTTTCAACCCAGGTTCCATTTAAATAAAAATTGGCCGACACATCCGCATTGTTCATTTTGAAATTGGCTTCTAATTCTTTTTTGTTTTCCTTTTCCCATTTTATATCTGTAGCGCCGGGAAATTTATTATTAAAAGCGGCTTTTACAGGGGCTGGTATATCTTTTTCTGTTATTTTTTGAGAGCAACCTCTTGTTGCAAACGAAAAAATAAAGCAGGCTAATAATAGTAACGGTTTCATAACATTACTTTTTGTAAACCTACATGTCGATACTGAATAAAAACTGATTTTTTCTTTTAAAAACGGATAGAAAAATGATGAATTCCTTCTCTGAATTCATATTGAAGTAAGAACTCGTAATGACCACATATCTGTTTTGCAATGGCAAGACCAAGCCCTGTGCCGTCTGAATATTCTGATTTCCAAAATCGATTGAAAATTCTATCCCCATCTAATGCCGATGTACCGGGATTGCTGATCGTAAATACGTTTTTATCTGATCGAAGTATGATCCGCTCCTGTTTGTTGGAATGCTTAATTGCATTAATAATGAGATTAGAGATCAGTGTATTTGCTAATTGAGGGTTCATGTTTGCTTTCAATTCGCCGATCTTATTGCTTATCGTCAAGGACCTTTCGCTTATCCATTCGTCGAGTTCCTGTATAATGTTTTTTGTAATGACGCAAATATCTACCTCTTGTTTTTCGGAGAACTGGTTGTTCTCGATCCTTGCCAGTAATAAAAGAGATTGACTCAACTTCGACATCTTGTCGACAGCATCGTAAATAACCTGGACATCTTGTAGATTTTTTTCATTTAAAGTAGGGTCCTGTATCAACATGTCAAGCTTAGAATTAACAACAGCAAGTGGTGTTTGCATTTCATGGGAAGCATGATCGATAAACTGTTTTAGAGCTAGATAATCCCTTACAACTTTCTCAGTCATCATCGAGATATTCTCATTCAGCTCATTGAACTCATGTATAGTCGTTTTTTCAGTTTTGATAGCCGAAGGTGCATTAAGATCGAAGTTCTTGATCGAAGAAAGTGTTGTTTGAAAAGGTTGCCATAATCTTTTTACAACAAACCGGTTGGCGAAAAATAGCAACATACTCAATAAAATGATCAGGCCAAGAGTGATGAGTAGTATAACGCCGATTATTTCTTCAGTTGCTTCCTGCGACTTGGTTACTGAAGCAATGTAATACTGCCCGTTCACCTCAACAGTAAAATCAAGCTGACGGCTCAACTCATTCTCTTTTTCGTCAGCGTTGTAGAGCATTAATGTCCTGAAACTTTGTGGCAACGCCTTGCCCGATTTTTTAAATTCTATTCGCTGATCCTTATAAGTAGTTGCCGGAGGCAATGAATGATTGGTTTGAATAAAATCCTGTATCTCCACCTGCTCTACACGAAGTGTTTCATCCAATTGGTCTTTGAGTACATATTGAAGAAGGAAATAATACCCTGCACCTGCGATCAGCAAAACAAGAATAGTAGAAGCAATTGAAATTTTATTGTATTGAGTTTGCAGTTTCATTGGTCGGTTAATTTATAGCCCATTCCGTATAATGACCTGATATAATCCCCGCAGCCTTTTTCAGATAATTTCTTACGCAGATTCTTGATATGAGTATAAATGATATCAGCACTCTCACCGGTTCCCATTTCCTGGCTCCAAAGATGAGAGATCAAGGCATTTTTAGATATAACCCTGCGCTGGTTGGAAAGAAAATAAAGCAATAATTCATATTCTTTACGTGTTAGTTCAATGAGTTCTTTTTTCACCGTCACTTCTTTTGCCAACGTATCAATAAAGATCTCGTTGAAACGAATAATATTATTTCCATTATACATTTTGCGGCGAATAATTGCATTGATCCTGGCGGCCAGTTCTGATAAATGAAAGGGCTTTACCAGGTAATCATCTGCGCCGAGGCGCAACCCGTTGATGCGGTCATCTATTGAATTTTTGGCGGAAATAATGATAACACCTTCTGATTTTTTATTATTTTTCAATTCTTTTAAAAGCTGCATGCCCGAGCCATCCGGAAGCGTAATGTCTAAAGCAATGCATTCATAATCGGTTGTTTCAATTTTATCAATAGCTTGTTTAAAATTTGAAGCAACTTCACAAGTATAGTTTTCGTTTTTTAAGTAGGAAGCAATACTTGCCGCAAGCTCTTTTTCATCCTCAATAATTAGTAACTTCATAAACTGAAAACTACAGATTTTTTGTAACAGTATTCCCGAAAGGCTCTTCTCCAGAATTCCTTTAGAATCCACGGCTAGTTTGTGGATTAAACTTAAAACCTGGGGCAGGGCATAGAAAAACCAATTGATAATTAAACTTTAAATGAATGAATAAAACAATCGTTTCTCTATTGATGACATTTGCACCTTTCATTTGTTCTTTATCATTGAATGCACAAAAGAATTTTCAGCAAGACACCACTTATTATGAGACCTTTCCTAATAAGACCACTGTCCGCCTGTATTTATCAAAAAAATATGTTCACCTTAATTTTCCTTCGGGCGGAAGCGCAGATGACCTTGAATATAAAGCAAACCCCAAGCTAAATCTTGGCGCCGGCATCACCATAAAAAATATTTCAATAAATCTTTTCAATGGCTTTAGTTTTTTAAACAAAAACACCGATGAGAAAGGAAAAACAAAAGGTTTCAATTTCCAGGTGCATTTGTATCCACATAAATGGGCAATTGACCTGTTATATGTAGCGCCAAAGGGATATCACCTTGAACCAAAAGGGATGGCAGGTGCACCTGCAGACAAATATTACTATCGTGAAGATGTGAAAACAACCTTCTTTGGAATTTCTGCTTACCAGGTGCCTAACAAAAAAAGATTTTCTTACCGGGCTGCACTTTTACAAAGTGAGTGGCAAAAGAAATCAGCCGGATCAATTATATATGGCGGTGAAATTCATCACGGCACGATGCAGGGCGATAGTGCATTGGTACCAGCTTTACTTAGCAGTACATATCCGCAAAGAGGGATTAATAAGATGAACGTCCTGAGTTTTGGACCGGGTGCAGGTTATGCTTATACATTGGTCATTGCGAAACACTTTTTTATTACAGGTTCAATGGTGATTAATTTAGATGCCAATTTTGTAAGAGAAGAAGACGAAGTAAGAAAAGAAAAGAATTTTTCTCTTAACCCATCAGAGGTTTTTAAACTAGCGACCGGATATAATGGAAAAAAATGGAATATAAGCGCCAACTGGACAGGTAGCGCCTCATCTGTTCAAGGCTCTCTTACACCTGATAACTATGTTTTTCCATCAGGCAATGTTCGTGTTGTAGTTGCACGTAGGTTTGAGAGGCATAAACACTCCAGTTGAACTAAATATTGATGTAGGAAAGATCATTAAGCACCTCTGTATCAGAGGAGGTTTTTTCCACAGCATATCTTCTTCATTTCTTCAAATGACAATCGTTTTCTGTAAGTTTGTTTGCAAATTCTCATAATGTCCGATTTCCTAAACATTGCCGACTTTCTTTCACCAATCAGTAAGGCTGAACTCAATTTTGACCAGGGCTATAAAGAAGGGACGATTGGTTTTAATATTAAAGTACATGATGAAGAGAATTTTCCTGATATGGATGAAGCCGATCTTGTTTTTATAGGATGTGGCGAACAAAGAGGCAATGGTCATCATCTTGCATATAGCGCCGGGCCTGATGCGATCCGCCGGCAATTTTATCAATTATTTTTTTGGCACAAGGACTTAAGGATGGCCGATCTTGGCAATCTGCGCAAAGGCGCCGGCCTTGCTGATACTTATGCTGCGTTAAGAACAGTTGTAAACGAACTGATCAGTGAAAAGAAAACAGTGATTATTCTCGGCGGTTCGCATGATCTTACTTTGGCGCAATATTATGCGTATGAGCAAAACAAATCAATCATCGAAGTAACAAATGTTGATGCGTTAATTGATCTCAATCTTGATTCTGATTTTCGCTGTGATAATTTTTTAATGGAGATGCTTACCGGCGAACCTAATTATGTTCGTCACTACAATCATATCGGCTTCCAAAGTTATTATGTGCATCCGCGAATGCTGGAAACAATGGATAAGCTGCGTTTCGATTGCTTCCGTGTGGGACATGTGAAAGAAAATATTGATGAGATGGAACCGGTGATCCGCAATTC